>JAIQGF010000027.1 GCA_020072845.1 Terriglobia bacterium | reverse complement strand
GGTCTGCATTTCCGGGGCCTCCCCACTGCCGGGTCAGGTTCAGAAACGTTTCGAAGAGCTGACAGGTGGGCGATTGGTAGAGGGTTACGGATTAACGGAAACCAGCCCAGTTACCCATGTGAACCCTCTCGACGACCGAGCCAAGAATCGCATAGCTGCCGACATTGCTCGTGGCATCGGCGGCGCTCGCGAAGGTGAGCGCCCCGGTGGTCGCCGTGCCCAGCGTCTCGCCATTGACGAAGCCGGTGACCGTTCCCGTGAACGCCGGATTGCCCGCGCCATAGCTCCGGCTCGCCGCGTTCGCCGTGTAGGTCAGCGTCGCCGGATCGATGGTGAGCTCCACCCTGCTCGGCGAGGCGATCGCGTTTCTTCAGCTCTTCCAGCTTTTGTTCCAGGTTCATGGCGTGCGCATTATAGACGGCGGGCTGGGCGTCGGCCATGGCGGTTTCCTCCAGGCGGTCCGATCAGCAGACAGTATAGGCCGACCCCGCCCGTAGGACGTGGGTCACAAGGTTGTGTGATGTGCGGGGAAGGCCTAGTCCTGGGCGATATAGCTGGGTTCCCATCTGTACTTCTTGCCGTCCCAGTACACGTCCGAGCCGAGCCCGCCTAATTCCACCGCGTGGATGGTATTCACCGTGATCTTTTTCTTTTTGATCGCGATCCGCCCCAGCGCGAGGCTGTCAAACGGCAGGTTGACGATCACGAACTTCTCCTTCGGCGCCCGCCAGTTGTGTATCACCAGCACGTAGCGGGTGGTTTCGGCATTGGTGGCGGAGAACTGGATGGTGTCCTTGACATTGCCCCAGCCGAAGTACCCGTCATACGGATCGATGGCGTGGTAGTGATAATCCAGTTCGCCGCTGAGCGGGTTCTTCGCGGTGGCTACCATCACCAGGTCCTCCTGGCCGTCGCCGTCCAGGTCCGCCATGAGCGGCGGGAACTTTGGCTCAAGCTTGAACTGCTCGCCGAATTCCTTGGTGCAGATCTGTTGCGCGTCCAGGGGAGGTGCGGGCGCCTGTTGCGCGGCGGCAGCGGCAAGGGCGCTTACGGCGACTACAACCACAAACAGACTTCTCCTCATGCCTGTACTCTAATCCCCCCGCGCGCGCATGCAAGTGGCAATCAGGGCTATGCGGTTGCAATCGCTCAATCAGCAAATCGCCCAATCAGCAAATCATCTAAAGTGTTCCCAGCCGCGCGGCGGCAGCGGCATTCGCCTGCCGTCCCTGTCGCAGATGAACGCACCGCCGCCGCGAATGATTTCGCCCAGCCGCGTGACTCGGACGCCGGCAATTTCTTCGGCTACACGCCTTCGCGGCGCCGTCGTAAACAGCAGTTCGTAATCTTCGCCGCCGTGCAGCGCCAGATCCAGCGTGGCGCCCTTCGCCAGCGGCACTCGCTCGGCGTACACCACCGCGCCGACGCCGCTCTCCTCGCAAATGTGCGACAGGTCGGTGGACAGGCCGTCGCTGAGATCAATGGCGGCCGAAGCCAGGCGGCCTTCGCGCAGCAGGCGTCCGACGGCGACACGCGGTTCGGGAAAAAAATGCGCGCGGTTCTGTGCCGGACGCAGTTTCTTGCCGGCACGCATTTGTTGGATTGCGGCAGCCGCTCCGCCCAGGACGCCGGTTACGTAGAGCGCGTCGCCGGGCTTTGCTCCCGACCGCAGCAACGCCCGACCCCGCGGGACCGAGCCGACAACCACGATGTCGGCCAGCACGCCCGCGGGCGACTGCGCGACGTCACCGCCGGCGAGCGGCACATGGAACCGCGTTGCCAGCTTCATCAGCCCACGCAGGAAACCGTCGACCCAGCGCTGTGCCAGGCCGGCCGGCAGCGCCAGCGACAAAAACGCTGCCAACGGCTCCCCGCCCATGGCGGCGATATCGCTCAGCCCGCGCGCCAGGCAGCGATGCCCGGCGCACTCGGCAGGGTGCCAGTCGCGCCGGAAGTGCACGTCTTCCAGGCTGAAATCGGTGGTGATGAGCAGTTCATGCCCGCGCAGTGGACGCAGCACGGCGCAGTCGTCGCCAATGCCGCGGACCAGCACACGCGAGGGCGCGTCTGCCACACTCGCGTGGGCGCGAATCCTCTCGATCAGCTTTCGTTCTGGTAAGGGCAAGCGCGATAACTATACGAGAAAATCACCTCGGAGACACGGAGGCGCGGAGTAACAAAAATTAACCACGGTTTGCCGCCGATTCGCACTGATCAACCTCTCTTCCAATGCATCCGTGAGTATCCGCGTAAATCCGCGGTTAAAGCTTTTCTCCGTGTCTCCGTGCCTCGGTGGTGAAATAATCCCGCAGAGCGATGGCCAAGAACTCAAGAGACACGGAGGCGCGGAGTAACAAAAATTAACCACGGATTGCCACCGATTCACACTGATCAACCTCTCTTCCAATTCATCCGTGAGTATCCGTGTAAATCCGCGGTTAAAGCTTTTCTCCGTGTCTCGGTCCCTCCGTGGTGAAATAATCTCCCCTCGGAATGGCGAAGAACTCAAAAGTCGCAACCCGGAACGCGCAACTCTTCCGCCGGCTGCCTTCGGTCGACGAGCTGTTGCGTAACCCCGCGATCGCGCCCATTGCGGAGCGCGACGGCCGCGCCGCCACGCTCGACGCCGCGCGCGCCGTGCTCGACCGCCTGCGCGCCGAGATCGCGGCGGGGCGGCTCGATGAACCCCAGGTTGAACTCGCCGTCGCCGGACTGGCCGAGGCAGTGGAACGCGAGTTGCGACGCTCGTTGCAACTGTCGCTGCGGCCGGTGATCAACGCCACCGGCGTCGTCCTGCATACCAACCTGGGCCGCGCGCCGCTGGCTTCGGCTGCCCTCGACCACGCCCGCCAGGTCGCGACCGCGTACTCCAATCTGGAATTCAATTTGGACTCCGGCGAGCGCGGCAAGCGCGACGTCCACCTGGAGCGGCTGTTTGCGCGCCTGCTCGGCGAGTACCCGGATGTTTCCACCGTGGTGGTCAACAACAATGCCGCCGCCGTGCTGCTGGCGCTGAACACCCTGGCCGACGGCGGCGAGGTGGTGGTCTCGCGCGGCGAGTTGGTGGAGATCGGCGGCTCGTTCCGCATCCCCGACGTGATGACCAAGTCCGGCGCGACGCTGCGCGAGGTCGGCACCACCAATCGCACGCGCCTTGCCGACTACGAACGCGCCATCAACGACCGCACCCGGCTGATCCTCCGCGTACACCGCTCGAATTTTCAGATCGTCGGTTTCACCGAGCAGCCCTCGCTGGAGGAACTGGTTGAGCTGGCGCACCAGCGCGGACTGCCGGTCGTGGAAGACCTGGGCAGCGGAGCGTTGCTCGATCTGCGAACCATCGGCATCAGCGGCGAACCGGGTGTGGGCGACAGTCTGCGCGCCGGGGTGGACGTTGTCACCTACAGCGGCGACAAGCTGCTCGGCGGGCCACAGGCAGGCATGCTCAGCGGGCGCCGCGAGGTGATTGCGCGCATCCGCTCCAACCCGCTGTTTCGCGCCCTGCGCGTTGACAAGCTCATCTACGCCGCGCTGGAGGCGACGCTCGTCGCCTACGTCCGCCAGGACCATGACGCCGTTCCCGCGCTGCGCATGATGCGTCTGTCGGCCGATGACATCGGACAACGCGCGCAAGCACTGGCGCGCATCCTCCAACCGCCGCTGACGGCAGAGGTGATCGAGGGTGAGTCCGTGATTGGCGGCGGCGCCGCGCCGGGCGCCACGCTGCCCACGCGATTGCTCGCCATTACCATCGAAGGCCTGAGCGCCGACGAGGTCGCCACCCGCCTCCGGAAGAATGATCCGCCCATCGTGGCGCGCGTCGAGGAGGGCCGTGTCCTGCTCGATCTGCGCACCGTGTTTCCAGAGCAGGACGGGGAGATTGCCAAGGCGCTGAGTAGTTTGTCAATGCGTCAGTAGATCAGCGGTTCCCAGCGGGAATTCTCGTGGCTAGAACTGGTTTGGCTCTGTTGACATCCCCTTGTGCGCGTCGCTTCTGGCCTCAGGATCACCGTGACCCCAGCCCCGCAGGGCCTGCCCTGAGCGAAGTCGAAGGGGGCGAACGCTAGTAGCCCAGAGCCTGCCCTGAGCGCAGTCGAAGGGGCGCCAGCCCTGGGAAGAATTCGATGACAG
>JAIQGF010000026.1 GCA_020072845.1 Terriglobia bacterium | reverse complement strand
TGCCGTATTGCTATCGCTGTGCCTTCGACTGCACGGATAACTGCTATAACTGCGGCCAGCAATATGCCGCCGAACTGGAACGGGCGATCGAAGCGGCGGACGGCAAAGCCGCGGGCTTTATTTTCGAGCCCATGAGCGGTGCGACGCTGGGCGCGGTCACGCCGCCGCCCGGATATTTGCAGGCCGTCGCCGAAATCTGCCGTCGCCACGGCGTGCTGCTGATCGCAGACGAGGTCATGACCGGTATGGGCCGCACCGGCCGCAACTTCGCGGTCGAGCACTGGCAGGTTTCGCCGGACATTCTGATCACGGCGAAGGGTCTTTCTTCGGGATACGCACCGTTAGGAGCCGTGATTGCCAGCAAGAAAGTCGTCGATGCCATCGCCGCCGGCTCGGGGGCGTTCCTGCACGGATTCACCTACAACGCGCATCCGAGTTCCGTGGCGGCAGGACGCGCGGTGCTGCGGCGCATCCGGTCTCAGAACCTGGTACACGTCGCCGATTCTGGCGCGGAGGGAACTCCGGGCTCTGCGTTGAAGAAAGCGCTCGAAAGTCTGCGCGATGTGGACGCCGTCGGCGAGGTGCGCGGGTTGGGCATGCTGTGGGGCGTCGAGTTTGTCGCCGACAAAAAGACCAAGGCACCTTTTCCGCAAGAGAAGAACTTTTCCGGCTTGGTTGGGCAGGCATGTCTTCGCCGAGGGCTGCTGGTTTATCCCATGCAGGGTTCGGTGGACGGCGTCGCTGGCGACCACCTGCTGATTGCGCCGCCGGCGGTGATCACTGCAGAGCAAATCGATTGGGCTGTCGAGCAACTGCGGTCCGCGATCAAAGAGGCGTCGTAGGCCAGACGGCCACCTGTGGGTTTGGTTTCAAGGCTCGTGGACTCTATGACGCAACGACGTGGGACGGCAGAGATGAATAGATACTTGGCGCTGATACTGTTCCTAGGGTTTCTTAGCACACTTGCCTGTGCCCAAGAGCAGGCTCCTGAGCTTCTGCGTGAGGCCGCTCAATGTCTAGCGACCAAGAAATTTCTGCCGCCCTCGAAAGCGACTGCGCTGAGTCTAGGATACCTGGACGATACGACGTCTTATCCAGGCCAGGAAGTTCTCTATGTGGTGGTCTACGCCGGTGCTGGCCGTTCTGACGGCTGGGTGTTCAGTGTCTTCATCAGTCAGAAGAAAGGTCGCCGAATCTTCAACATTCAGAACAACGCCAAGTTTGTCAGATCGAACAAAGAAGGCGCAGCCTTTAGAAAAGAGGGCGTAGATTTTGTAGAAGCTCCATTATGGGGTATATGGACGCAGGAGCACATTGCAAGAGCTATCCGGCGAATCGAAGGCCAGCCAAGGTTTGAGGTTCGGGCTAAGGATTTGCTGAAGCCAGACACTCTCACTCAGTGCCAGTCTTATGCGGATCTCAAGTAGTCGGACTGGTTCATACCCCCCTTTCAGTTGATCTGGCTTCGCATCTTGCTGTCATCAAACAAGATATCCCTCGATCCACGTTTTACCCGCGCTGCATTGTCCTCCCGAACCTTCAGGCGTCATATGGCCGTAGAGCGGAGGCAGTTATGGCTACCTCGTTAATCGATTTTGCGGAACAGATCAACCCTAAGACCCTGGCCGAGGCTCGCCGCGCCAACTTCCGGCAGGCGACCCGCGTCCATGGAAGTTTCCTGGCGTCCGCCGAGAAACGGGCTCTGGTCTGGATGGCCGAGCGCATGCCCGCCTGGGTTAATTCCGACCACCTGACCATCCTCGGCTTCGGCGCCCAGATCGCGACTGGCGTCTGCTACGCCCTCGCTGTCCATGACCGCCGCATGCTGCTCGCCGCCATTGTGTGTCTGGCGGTGAACTGGTTCGGCGACAGCCTCGACGGTACGCTCGCCCGCGTGCGCCAGCAGCAGCGTCCGCGCTACGGCTTCTACGTGGACCACATCATCGATTCGATCGGCGCGGTCGCCATGATGGGCGGACTGGCGCTCTCGGGATACATGCATCCCGTGATCGCCGTTGGTTTGCTGATTGCCTTCTTGCTGCTTTCCATTCAGTCGTATCTGGCCACGTACACGCTGGGTGAGTTCCACATTTCGTTCTGGCGCTTTGGTCCGACCGAGCTGCGGATCCTGCTCGCCATCGGCAACCTGGCGCTGCTTCGCTGGGCGTGGGTGATCCACGGACGCTACCGCCTGTTCGACGTCGGCGGTGCGATCGGGCTGGTGGGAATGACGGCAATGCTGACTTTCGTCAGCGTGAAAAATACCGTTCGACTGTACCGGGAAGAGAGGATCGGGTGAAGAGGCAAATCCCATGTGGAGAAGTTCGGCAGGCTTTCCTGCGCTGGCTGAAGTTCAATGCCGTGGGCGGAATCGGTATCGCCGTGCAACTTGCCGCCCTGGCTCTGTTCCGCTCAGGGTTGCACCTCGACTACCTGGTAGCCACCGCCCTAGCCGTTGAAACTGCCGTCATCCACAACTTCTTGTGGCACGAGCGCTTCACCTGGGCCGACCGGCCTGCGCACCGGTTCGCTCACTCGCTCGCCCGGCTGGCCAAGTTCAACACCAGTAATGGGCTGGTCTCTCTGGTGGGCAATCTTCTGATCATGCGGGCGCTCGTCGGCCAGTTCCACATGAACTGCTTCATCGCGAACCTGATCGCCGTGGCTACCTGTTCCATCGTCAACTTCCTGCTCAGCGACCGGTTCGTGTTCGAAAGTTAGCCCGACGATTACTTTTGGGGGTTCCGCCACAGAAGAATCCAAGCTATACTGTATTCAGTCATCATGCGCTCGAACGGCTCCATTTCGCGTCTCCGGATGTGCTGGATCGAGGGACGTGCCTGTCCTCGCCGGTACCTCTCCGTTCTGCCCTCGCACGTGCGCGCCAACCTCTTCGGCAGCGACTAGTTCTTCCTTCTCCGCTTTCCTGCAGTGGTTACAGCTATTAGCTCTTAGCCTTTAGCTCTTAGCTTTTACCCGGTGCGGCAACCATGCTGCGTGAATCTGGGCTCAACCACTGGCAACTGGCAACCGAGAACTGACAACTGCTTTTGGAGAAACTGCCATGACCACCAAAACTCTTACAATCGGCCCCAAGATCACGACCGCCCTCCCGGGCCCCAACGCCAAGCGCATTCTCGCGGGCGATGACAAGTACATTTCGCCGTCCTACACGCGTTCCTATCCGATGGTGGCCAAGCGGGGCCGCGGCATCGTGGTCGAAGACGTGGACGGCAACGAGTTTTTCGATTTCTCTGCCGGTATCGCCGTGACTTCCACCGGCCACTGCCATCCTGACGTCGTCGCCGCCATTCAGCAACAGGCGGGCGAACTGATCCACATGTCAGGCACCGACTTCTATTACGAGAGCATGGTGACGCTCGCCGAGCGGCTGTCGAAAATCGCACCCATGCCCGGGCCGCACAAGATCTACTACGGCAACTCGGGCACGGAAGCGGTCGAGTGCGCTCTGAAGCTGGCGCGCTATCACACCAAGCGCCAGCAGGTGATCGCCTTCCTTGGAGCCTTCCACGGGCGCACCATGGGCGCTCTTTCGCTGACCGCTTCCAAGCCGCAGCAGAAGCGCCGCTTTGGGCCGCTCGTGCCCGGCGTGACGCACATCCGCTATCCCGATGTGTATCGTGGCTGCGAGGGCGGACCGCAGGACGCCGAAAAATTCGCGCTCGGCTGCGCGCGCTACATTGAAGACAAGCTCTTCAAGACCGTTCTAGCTCCGGAAGAAGTGGCCGCCATCTTCGTCGAGCCGATTCAAGGCGAAGGCGGCTACGTCATCGCCCCAACCATTTTCATGCAGGAACTGCGCCACATCTGCGACAAGCACGGAATTCTGCTGGTCGTCGACGAAGTGCAGAGCGGCGTGGGCCGCACCGGCAAGTGGTGGGCGGTCGAGCACACGGGTGTTCATCCCGACATCGTGTGCAGCGCCAAAGGCATTGCTTCCGGTATGCCGCTCGGCGTCGTCATCAGCAAGGCCGACGTCATGGACTGGGTGCCCGGTTCGCATGCCTCGACCTTCGGCGGCAACCCGGTGTGCATTGCCGCGGCGCTGGCCACGCTCGACGTGATCGAGAAGGAAGGGCTGCTGCGGAATGCGAAGGACGTCGGCGACCACATGCTTAAGCGCATGGCCGCATGGCCGAAGAAGCACAAGCTCGTGGGCGACGTCCGAGGGCGCGGGCTCATGGTCGGCGTCGAGATCGTGAAAGATCAGAAGACGCGCGAATACGGGAACGCCGAGCGCGACCGCATCGTTGAGCAGGCATTCGAGCGCGGCATTCTCTTCCTGGGCTGCGGTCCGAATACGGTGCGCATCTCGCCACCGCTGGTCGTGACCAAAGACGAAGCCGACGTGGCCATCGATGTGCTCGAAGAATCGATTGCCATCGTCGAGAAGAACGCGTAATCGCCGGAGGTACACGATGTGGAACGGAACCGTGGAGTCGATCCACATCGCCTCCGCCCCAGAGCGGCCGATGGAGGCCCGCAATCAGGCCTTGGCGATTCCCGGTGTCGGGCTGGAAGATGACCGTTACGCGCTGCGTAAGGGCACTTTCTACAAGCCCGAGCCGGATTTCGAACTCACGCTGATCGAGGCGGAAGCGGTCGAAGCGCTGCGGCGCGATTACGAAGTCGAACTCGCCGCCGGCGACGCTCGCCGCAACATTGTCACGCGCGGCGTTCCGCTGAATCACCTGGTCGGATGTGAGTTTCGCATCGGCGATGTTCGCATCCGCGGCATCCGATTGTGCGAGCCCTGCGAACACCTGCAGCGGGTGACGGGTCGGCAATTGATCAAAGGCCTTCGCCATCGCGGCGGATTGCGCGCACAGATCCTGACGCAAGGCACAATTCACGTCGGGGATGGAATCAACGTGTAGCGCCGGCGCCTCTCCGGCTGCCGCGCGGGCAACTTGCCCGCGCACTGTAAGCCCGTGCTGCAGCTGCTGTTGAGCAAGGAAGGAATTTATGGGCGACACCACACTCCGCGAGCTGGTGTACGGCAAAGGCGCACACGTGGACCCCGTCGCCTGCGTGGAAGATATCCCGGCGGAACTCGCGACTCGCACCGTCGAGGGCTATCCCCACTCCATCTGGCAGATCGTCGAGCACATGAACTTCTGGATGGAATACGATTTGCGCAAGGTCGCGGGAGAAAACCCGCCGTACCCAGAGAAGGCAATCGAAAGCTGGCCCGCGCATCCTGAGCCAGCAAACGAAGAACAGTGGCAGGCCGCAACTCAGCGATTCAGCCGACTGTTGACGCGGCTTGCCGCGCTGGCGGAGTCCGATTCGGCAACGCTTCAACGAATTGTCAGCGATGCCGGTTCGCCGCAGTCCCCGCGCCAATCCACCGTGCACGCCATGCTGTGGCAGGTGGCTGCCCACAACAGCTACCACGCCGGCCAGATCGCGCTCCTGCGACGACAACTTGGCGCCTGGCCTCCCCGACGGGGCGGCGATACCTGGTAGTGTCGCGCGCCCGTCACTTTTCTTAATAACGAACTCTCACTGGAAGGAGGCCTCCATGCCGCGCTTCACCTCTCGCACACTGTTCGCCCTGGCGTTCACTCTGGTCGTGTGGGCCTCAGCCTTTGCCGGAATTCGCGCCGGACTGCGCGCATATTCGCCGTCAAACTTGGCCATCCTGCGTTTTCTGATTGCGTCGCTCGTGCTCGCGATCTACGCCGGCATCGCTCACTTCCGCCGTCCGGACCTGCGCGATCTCCCGGGCTTGGCATTTACAGGCGCCATCGGGATCAGTTTTTATAATCTGGCGCTCAACTACGGAGAGACGCGCGTGACCGCCGGCGCCGCCAGCCTGCTGATTGCGTCGGTGCCCATCTGGACCGCGCTGGCCGCGCGATTCTGGCTGCATGAAAAATTGACGGCCGCAGGCTGGGGCGGCGTGTTCGTAAGCTTCGCTGGAGTTGCCCTCATCGCCAGCGGGGAAGGCGACGGCATCCGCCTCTCACCACAGGCGCTGATCATCCTGGCCGCGGCGATTACTTCGGCGAAATCGGATTGCTCGGAGGCGGAGGACGCACGGCGTCGTGCACGGCCCTGGACCACGTGGAGCTAGTGCGCATATCCGCGGAGGATTTCCGCGCCATGGTCCAGCAGTTTCCGGATGTGCGGCTGGGGCTGGAGAAGATCGCCGCGGAGCGCCAGGAGGCCAATCGCGAGAGGCTGCGAATGGTGCGCAGCGTGCCGCTGGAACGGTTTCTTTCGCAAGGATTGATGGAGGCACAGAGCCTGCTGGTTCTGGACCTGGAAAAATGCACGCGATGCGACGCGTGCGTGACCGCCTGCGCCGATTCGCACGACGGCGTGACGCGGCTGGTGCG
>JAIQGF010000025.1 GCA_020072845.1 Terriglobia bacterium | reverse complement strand
ACCTGTGGGGTTCGGGTACGGGCAGTGTGCTGCAGTTTACTGACGGCGAGGTGGCCTCCTGCCGCAATAAGTTCGGCGTGACATGGACGATTACCTCGGTGGAGTGCTGGGCGAACGCGGGCACAACCACAGCGGTGCGGCCGCAATTGACGGGCAGCGCGAATAACACGATCCTCTCCGGTGCCCTGACCTGCGGCAACGGCTCTTGGACGGCGGGCACGCTGAACGGAACGCCGACGCTTTTGCCCAACGGCACGCTGGATATCAACGTCACCGCCGCGGATGCATCGACCACCAACATTCGCGTGCTGGTTTCAGGGATGATCTGATGAAGCGCCTCGTCCTGACCTTCGTGCTGTTGTGCTGCGTGCCGGCGTGGGCTTCCAGTGCGACGCAAGCCTATATCTGGCCGAACTGCGACTCGACGCATCCGTGCGTCGTTTACCACTTTACGACGGTAGCGTCGGGAACGGCCTCCGGTGAGACGTTACAGGACTTGAAGATTTTTGTTGCGCCCAGCCGCGCTGATAATCTGCTGATTCTGGCCGTCACACGCCCAAGCGGCAAGACTTTGTCCACGCCGACTGATGACAAGTCGAACACTTGGGTGGCCGGGCCGTCCGCCACGAATTCTACCGATGCCGCGACTTCGGAAATTTGGTACAAGTGCGGCGCTGCTGCCGGAACATCGGTGCTCACGCTGCATTTTTCCTCCGCCTTGGCTTCCGGAGACACGGGGCAGATCAGCTATACGGAGGTGAGTGGGATCGCCACCAGTTCCTGCATTGATGGCACGGCAACCGGAGCCAATGGGCTGCTGCCTTACAGCACCACGCCTATTCAGCCCGGAGCCATCACCACGACCCAGGCTAACAGCTTGGTTTACAACTACGCTCAAACGACCTACCGAACCCCACAAGATAAACCGGCGATTTCGTCGGTGGCGCCTGACGACGCCGACTCGCTGCTCTCGGCTAATCTGCAGGACAAAACCGTTTCAGCTGTTCAGGTGCAGGCTTCGGCGGGCAGCGTCAATCCGGCGCTCTACATTGTTGACCCGACCTCCTCGGAGAGGTGGAATGACCTGGCGATTGCCTTCAAGGCGTCCAGCGGCGAGGGTACACAGCCTTCGGGCATCACCGTAGTTCGTACCATCAGTTTCTATTGTTGCGGCAAGGCGTCTGTGAGTATGCCGTTCCCGAGTAGCGGGAATGCTTTTGTGATGACCACTGGGCAGGACGCCCAATCTGGCGACTGGCCGATTACTAATGTGTCGAATGGGTACGACACCGTCCACAAAGTAACCGGAAGTGCTGACCCCCCGACTGATCCTCAGGCATTTTATATCTGCTCTGCGACGACAGGCGGTCAAACGCGGATTACTTGGACACAAGGCAATCAGGCGCACTTTGTTTTCTACGACATTGCAGGAGCGAGTTCGTCTTGCTTCGATACGAGCAAGTTCACGGCGGGCAGTCAGCCGGGTAAGAATCCAATTACTGTGACCAACGCAATTACGCCCACCACGTCGAACGGCTTGATTATCGGCGTGGCCTACTACGGCACCGGGCCTGAAACTGCGGTGACTGCTCCGAGCGGAGCCGTCATGGACAACATATGGGCTACTGGAATGAGTGACACCGATAAATACAGTTACGGTGACGGCCATCTGCATTACTACAACCCAAGCACCAGCGCGGTGAGTTTCACCATAACAATGAACGATGCAGGTGGCACCTGGTGGAACTGGCTATTCCTGGCGCTCAAGGCCCAACAAGCAGCGCCTGCGGGAGTCCGCAAGCGCGTGGTGGTAACGCGATAACAAGTGCTGATCGTTGGCAACCCTCCGCTTGAAGCGGGAGCAATGTCTGGACGCCACGGTGCGCAAAGGAACGCCGGAACTCTGATCTGCGAAAAGGACTGGCTGGCAGCATCCGCCGAGATCGCGGGGGCACTGGCGGACGAGAACGACAATCCTCGGACGGCGATCCCGAGCGGGCCGCTGGGCACGCCAACATCTCGGAAGCACGCGGCGGCGGAGAAGCCCGAGAAAACCTCGACTCTGCGGAAAAACAGGGCTTGCAAGGGAATAAGGTTGGTGAGCGCGGAAGGAATCGAACCTTCAACCTACTGATTAAGAGTCAGTTGCTCTGCCAGTTGAGCTACGCGCCCGGGCGGTAGAAAAACGAAACGCGGACAATTGCGGCGCTTTCAGTGTAACACAGCGATGCGGGCGGCCCTCAACCCGCGCCGCGGCCGCTGCCCTGGGCTGCGCTCTCGCACTGCCGCGCCGACGACGGCGCGAAGCGCCGGAAAATTAACGCGCACGGCAGATAACCCCGGCACATGGCGGTCGCGGCAAACCATGATGGCGCCGCCAGCGCCGACCGTGAACGGCAAATGCTTGCGGCAAGAAATCTGGGGCGGAAACGGGCCGCCCCAGGTTGGCTGCAAGGATTGGAAAAATTCCACGGTTGAGAAGCTTACTTTCTGCGAATCAACGCGTCGAGCAAACCGCCGACTGCGAAGCCAACCGCGAAGGCGGCGACGATGGTTCCGGTGGGGTGACGCTTGATACGCTCCTTGGCGTCATCGATCATCTCCTCCGCCACATCGCTGCTGGTTTTGCCGACCCGCTTGACGGCATGGATGCCGTCTTCAATCGCCTCGGCCACGGCCGTGGTCGCGCGCGACACTTTGTGCATCGGATCGATGATGTGCTCTTCCGCTTTTTCCAATACGCTTTTGTTCATGGCCCGTACCTCCTCGGGGTAGAGAGGACAGCTCAGGCTAAGTCTGCGCCCCCCACGGCGCGAGTCAAGCAGTTCGGACCCGGGCGACGGATTTCTGCTCCCATTTTGGGCGCAACACCATGACGCATCTTGCGGCGGGTGCAGGATCGTGGACATGATCGAACCGGCGATCGGCGGACGGCTGTCGGCTCGAACCAGTGAGCCCACTGAATGATCGAACCAAGAAAAAGGGCAGCCTCGACGCTGCCCTTGAAATTTGCTGTTTTTCCCGATAGCCGAGAGCCGATGGCCGACCGCCCCACTAAAACACGAACGCCAGGCCGCCACGGACGGCGCGTGCCGACTGCACCAGGTACAAAGTGCGGCCGTCGCGTCCGATCACCGGCACGTAGCCTTGCGCCAGCAGGTTGCGCAAATCCACCAGCGCTTCCATTTTGCCCGGCAGGAAGCCGGTCCCCGGAATCGGCTGGCGAATGAAAACGTTCCAGTAGGGGTCCATCTGCCCCGGCGAGCAATCGAACATGTCCACCGGGGTGAGCGATTTCTGGTTCGCCGCCCGATACGAAGTCGCCCAGCGGGTGTGCGAGCCGGGGACGTCGCCCGCCAGCTTGACGCCGAAGGAATGCCGCCACTCCTGGTGAATGGCCGAGCGCACCTGGCCGAGCGCAACGTCATTGGTGGTCAGGTCGAGCACCCCGCCCCACGAATAGTTCACGGTCGCGGTCAATTCCGGCGAAAATTTTTGCTGCACCACGACGCGAATCCCGTCGGTGCTGAGCTGCCCCGCGTTGTAGGTAAACGTCCCCGAGTACAAGTCGGGCAGCATCTGGGCAAAGGGGCCGTTGAGATCGCCCGCGCCCGTCAACGCGGTGTTGTGGAGAGAATCGGAAAAGCCCGCGAGCTGCAGGCTGGTATTGCGGTGGCGATGGGACAAGGAGACTTCCTGGTGCCGCGCCCGCTCCAGCACGGCGCCGCGCTCGGTCATGGAAACGCGCGGGCCGGACTCCAGGACATCGCCGAGAGACGAATCGAATCCCTTGGACGCCGCCATGTTGGGCTCGGCGCTGGCGTACCGGTACTCGAGCACGGTGTCCGGCGACAGGTGCGCGGCCAAGGATCCGTAGGGCTTGAGCGCGCTGGCGCGGCTCAGGAATTGCACCGTCTGATATTCGGTCCCGAATCGCAGGTCAACAAAATCAGCCAGCGTGATGGAATCGGACAGCCGCAGCGACATGGCCTGCAGCGCCGGCATGCGCGCGTTCAGATCGGGATTGGCGAAGTGGCGCACGGTGAGCGCCAATTCCGGCGTCGAGCCATCGCCCAGTTTTTGCGCGTAGGCAGCTCGAATCACGCCATTCTGCGGGCCTGCGCCGGAGCCGACGTTGCCCTTCAGCGACAGCACTCCGGCGGTGAACAGGGACTTTTCAAAGTTGAAGTGGGTGCTGACCTCGCCGGCGCTCCCGAAGCCTTCGGCATCGCTGCCGGCGACGAAGGCCACCGCGCCCTTCAGCGCAGGCTGCCCGCTGCCCGTCTTCGACACCATCACCGGGCCATTGCCCACCACGCGCAGGATGGGCCGGTTCGCCGCCGAACGCAGCGTCCACTTCCAACCCTCGTCGTCACGACTGGCCTGGTGTTGCGGCAGTAATTGCATCGCTTCGAACAACGTGGAAAGGGTCACGTTCACCAGCACGCTGGCGCCCGCCTTCAGCGCCACGTTCTCGCGCAAGGAAGGCAGGAACGACGGCGCCGTGACCTTGACCTGATAGATCCCGGGAATCAGTCCGGCGGCGCTGTAGTACCCGCGGCCATCGGTGAACACGGTCACCGCGCGGGTCGCGCTGGAGAACACTTCCACCGCCGCCCCCATCTGCGGCACGCCGGCGGTACTCCGGACAAACCCGGTGATCGTGCCCGGTTTCCCGGCCGCCGATGCAGGAAGCGCTAGCGCCAGCAGGATCATTACGCATCCGAGCTTTCGGCCCATGAGCACCTCCACCGTGAATTTGCGGCCCGTCCTTGCCGGCCGCAGCTACTCGACGGCGAATTTCGCCGTCGACTTCAAGTTCTGTTTGGAGATCTGGTCATTCACGTTAATCGTGATCTGATAGATGCCCGGCGGAATGTCGCGCAGCGTCAACGACTTTTCCAGCGTGACCTGCTCGCCCACGTTGCCCAACTGTTTGGTGGACTCGGCCATCTGCACGACCGCCTTTTGCGTCGCCATGTTCACCACTTCATAGGAAATATCGGCCGATGGCTTGTGGGTCTGCTGGTCGATTCCGAGGTTGTACACCTGCATCCAGAAATTGACCTTCTGGTCGCGTTTGAAGGCCGCCGGCTGGCCGTTGGCGGAATCCACGCGCGGGCGCACCTTGGTATCGCCGATGACGAAGCTGCCGGCGCCCACGCTCTTGGTGGCCACCTTCTGCATCTCGTCGGCGACGATCAGGCTGGAGAACGCCAGCTTGTCGTCCGCGTACTCCGGTACCACGATGCCGCGGCTCCAGGTACCTACCTTGTCGCCATTCACGTCCTTCAACACGAGATCGACGCGATAGCGACCCGGACGCAGCGGCAGGGCCTTCCAGTACACGTGACTGTTTTCGAGCACCTTAGGCAACAGTTCGTCGGGCAGCCCGTCGGTGACGGTGTCTTCAAAGGTTTGCGCGATGCGTCCGGTCAAGGTGGTCACGCGCCCGAAGATATTGACCGTCATGCGCTGCACGCCTTCCTTGCCCGACCACGTCAGGTCCTTGTTCTTGATCTGCACGGTGATCGGCACCAGCACAGTGTCGGAAGTGACCTTGACGAAATCGGCGCGCACGTCAAACGGCAGGAAGTTCATGCTGATCTTGTGCGACACCACCTCTTCCAGGTCCTTGAACTTCACCGTCGGCGGGCGGTTCAGCTTGTGGAGCAGCTCCAACCGGTCGAACTGCTTGCTCGCCAAGTCCTGGTTGAATGGACCGCGCCCCAGTTGCTCGACGCCGTTGACGAAGCGGTCCGCCTTGGTGGCCATGCCCATCGCCTCGTACGTCGTGAGGCCGGCGCCGGGCACGTGCAACAGCGCGTCCTTCTCCGACCGGTCCACGGTCATGTGGTATTCGCCGCACATGCACGGGTCCACGAACTCGATCTCGATTTCCTGTCCGACCCCTTCCAGGTAGCGATAGCGCCAGGTTTCAAAGGGGAAGGTCGAGGTAGTGCCACCGCCTTCATCCTGCGGGCGGGTGTACGTTCCGCCGCTGGGATGGGAGTCAATCTCATCCGCCTTGCCGTACATGATGTAAATACGGCCGCGGTCCGTCCTCCAACCGGGCACGCCGGCAGCGAAGTGCTCGTTGGCGTACGCGATGCGCCGGTAGTGCTCTTCCTTGTATTCGTTTTCGGCGCTGTCCGGCGTGGGATCGCGGCGCAGCCAGAACTGCTCGATGAATTGGTCGCGTTCCTCGTCGTTGGAGAGCTGCTTGAAGGCGGCGCGCTCTTCGTCGGTAATGATCCAGCGCACGTCCTCGTCCAGCCACTTCTTGTAGACCTTGCTGATTTCCTGTTTCAGCGCCTTTTGCTGCAGTTTTTGCTGTTTTTCCGACAGGGGACGCTTCAAAGGATCCTGCTGCCCTGCTTGTTCTTGGGAGGCGGCGGGGGCCTTGGCGTCCGTCTTGCTGCTTTTGTCGCTCTGGGCGAACGCGAAGTGTGCGGACAACAAGCAGCCGGCCAGGCTCAGTGCCAAGACACGACCCCTGACAACTTTTGAAGACATCGGGTGTGGGCTCCTGGGAGACAATTAGGGCGACTAAATTCTATGTTGTCGCCCCTTTTAAAGCAAGGACGAGGCGCACACTTCTTTTGTGATCTTGTCCCGTATCTGTTGAGCTGCCAATATTTTCCAGACGTTCCAGACGCCGCCGTTCATCCCCGGAAATCGCCTTCAGGTGAGAATAGCTGGGGCAGTGTTTGACTGGAATTCACTATAATGGTTCCGGAACCGTGGGGGGAAGGATCACGCGCCGGGGCTGGCGTCGGGGACGTGCAAAGCCGGGAACTTCTCGTTCGGTCTGTGCGTATCAAAGGAGAGGCCGTCATCGTCGCGTGGTCGGGCCCGTACGAGGCTGAAAGGACGATGAGCGAGGGAACGAGTGAAGACTGGGAAAAAAATTGCGATCGGGGTTGGAGCCCTGGTGCTGGTGGGGGCCATTGTCGGCTTCACCGTCCACCAGAGTGGCAAGGGCGTGGTCGTGGTGCAGACCGGCAAAGTGACACGCCAGGACCTGACTTCCATCGTCAGCGCCTCCGGCGAAGTCAAGCCCAAGACCTACGTCAACATCGGCGCTAACGGTTATGGCAAGATCACCAAGCTGTTTGTGCATGAAGGCGAGACGGTCAAGAAAGGGCAGTTGCTGGCCAAGCTGGATTACGTGCAATCGGCGGCCGACGTGGCCTCCATGCAGGCGCAACTGGCGGCCGCCAAGACCGACTACGCCGCCTCCGACGCTGCCCTGAAAAGCGCCCAGTCCGATCTTGACAAGGCCCGCGCCGACTACGACCGCGCCAAGCTGGACTACCAGCGCGGCGAGGCACTGTTCGGCCAAGACCTCATCCCCAAACAGGATTTCGACACCCGGAAGGCCACCTTCGAAGGCTCCGATGCCGCCGTTGCCTCGGCGCGCTCCCGCATCGCGCAATTGAAAGCGCAGACCGCCTCCGCCCAGGAGCGCATCCGGCAAATGCAGGCGCAGTTGACCCACGCCAGCGACGTGCTCAGCAAGACCGAGTACGAGTCGCCGTATGACGGCATTGTCAGCAACCTCCCCGTGCGCGAGGGAGAGACGGTCATTATGGGGATTCAGAGTTCGCCCGGCAGCCTGCTCATGACCGTGTCCGACATGTCGGTAGTCACCGCCGAGGTCATGGTGGATGAAACCGACATCGTCAACGTCAAGCTGGGGCAAACGGCGGATGTCACGATTGATGCCATTCCCAAGAAAACGTTCCATGGCGAGGTCACCGAGATCGGCAACAACGCCGTGGTGCGCTCCACCGGGTTGGCGACCACGCAGAGCACCACCGGCAGCCAGGAGGCCAAGGACTTCAAGGTCGTGGTGACCATCAAGGACCCGCCGGTGAACCTGCGTCCGGGCCTGTCCACCACGGCTAAGATCACCACCGCGACCCGCAACAATGCGGTCACCATCCCCATCCAGGCTCTCACCGTCCGGCAGAAGGCGGACCTGGAGACCAAGCCCAAGAAAGGCACGGTGCAGGCGGCCTCGCCCGCGCCGGGCGCCAAGGACAAGGATGAGCTGCAGGGCGTATTCGTGGTGCGCAACAAGAAAGCCGAGTTCGTGAAGGTGGACACCGGTGTCACCGGCATCACCGACATCGAAGTAACGAGTGGATTGCAGGCCGGCGACGAGATTGTTACCGGCAGCTACAAGGTGCTCCGGTCGCTGCGGAACGGCGCGTCGGTGAAGGTCGACAACACGGCGCCCAAAAAAGAAGAAGAAAAGTCCTAACCTTGGGACGCGAGAAGCGTCCAAGAATGTGCAGGGGTATCTCAGTTTTTCAGTTGCTCAGTACCCCATGGCTGAAACCGAAACTGAAACTTAGGTACTGAGGTACTTAGGTACAGAGATACTGAGGTACTCGAAAAATGGCCACTGAGGCCGCCAGCATTTCCGAACCGCCAATCGCCCCACCGGATGGGTGCATCATCTGCGCGGAAGACCTGTGGAAGACCTACGACATGGGTTCCGAGCAGCAAGTGCATGCGCTGCGCGGCGTAAACCTGCGCATCGAGCGCAACGAGTACGTCGCCATCATGGGGCCCTCCGGCTCCGGCAAATCCACGCTGATGAACCTGATCGGCTGCCTCGACACACCCAGCAAGGGCCACTACTGGCTGAACAACCAGCTGGTCAGCGAGCTCGATGACGATGAACTGGCGCGCATTCGCAACAAGGAAATCGGATTCGTGTTCCAGACCTTCAACCTGCTGGCGCGCGCCACCTCGCTGCACAACGTCGAGCTGCCGCTGATCTACGCCGGCCTGCCGGCCGAGGAGCGCATCGAGCGCGCCAAGGAGTCGCTGAAGTCGGTGGGCATGGAATCGCGCATGATGCACAAGCCCAACGAGCTTTCCGGCGGACAGCGCCAGCGGGTCGCCATCGCCCGCGCCCTGGTGAACCGCCCCTCCATCCTGCTGGCCGACGAGCCTACCGGCAACCTCGATTCACAGACCGGCAACGAAATCATGGCGCTGTTCGACCGGCTCCACGAGCAGGGCAACACCATCGTGCTGGTCACCCACGAACACGATATCTCCGAGTACGCGCACCGCGTCATCCACCTCAAGGACGGGGTCATCTCCGGCGACGTGCGGAAGCCGAAGTAGGTTTTAGGTTTTAGGTTTTAGGCGTTGGGCGATGCTCAGCGCCCTCTTTTTTCAATCAACAGTGGGCAATCAATAATCGAAAATTTCCGCTCGGGTGCTCCCGCCGAAAGCCTAATGCCTAGAGCCTTGAGCCTGATTTGTTGTACTCTGGCGAGCATCGGCATAGGTATGCTGTACCGCCTCCAGCTCACTATCCTGCTGACCTGCGCTTGCTCGTTCGCGCAGATCCCGATCCACGGTATCGCCCACCGCGACTCTTCCCGCAACGTGGTCAATAGCTACTGCCGCATGGATTACCAGGGCTTCCGCCTGCTCAAGGATTCCTGGGTGCGCCTGAAACCGCTCACCACCTGGAAGGAAAATCCCGACTGGCAAGGTTTTACCGTGGTATCGCAATACGAGCTATTGGACGCCAGCGAGGGACTTCGTGCCGCCACCGTGAGCGTGAAATACACCGTGCTGGGCCGGTTCGAAGCCGGATTGGGCTACACCGCCGAGCCCGGCAGCGAGGGAGTTTCCTTCCGCCTCAAGGACGTGGACAGCGATTGGAAGATCGAGGATCTCGATCCGGCCATCAATCCCCACGTTTCGAAGCCGCGCGCCATCGCCTGGCTGAAAACCGCGCTGGCGGCGGAAAAGGACGCAGTCAATCGCATCGCGATTCAAAACGCCCTGAAGAGTCTCGGCGCAAGTCCGTAGTCGGTTGTCGGTTTTCGGTTCTCGGTTGTCGGTTTCTCAGTTTGTCAGTAATGACCAACTGACATACTGACAAACTTTTGAAATGAAAAAGCCTCCGAACCCGGAGGCTTTCACCGAAAACCGAGAACCGTAAACCGATAACCTACTGCGTCACTCCCACTCCGGTCTTATCCGGCGCCGGAGTCGTCTGTACGAAGAAGCTGTGGTCGTACAGGTTGCGGTACATGCGGCCGGCGATCTCCGCCGCTTTCGGACCGAAGGTCGGACGCCCGCCTTCGAGGAAGACCACCACGGCGATTCTGCCCGCGGCCGTGTTGGCAAACGAGGCGAACCACCCGTAGCGCGTGCCGTTGTTGGAGCAGGTGCCGGTTTTGCCGAGCACTTCCTCTTCACTGAAATTCCAGCGCACGCTTTGCGCGGTGCCGTACTGGACCGCCGCCGCCATGCCCGGCGAAACCTGCGGGATCAGCGGCCCGATGTCGAGATAGCGCTTCACCCGCGGCTCAAAGGTCGAGATCCCGTCCGCCGTGGTGGGATGCTGGAGGTAGTACAGCGTTCCGCCGTTGGCGATCGCGGAAACCAGCGCGCCCAGTTGCAGCGGGGTCATCGAAATGCCCTGGCCGAAGGAGCACATCCGGCCCACGCCACCCTGCCGGGGGTCCAGTTCCTCGCTGGGAAACACGCCGAGGTGTTCGCCCTCAAGGTTCCAGCCGGCGAGCTCGCCCAGGCCGAACTGGTGCGCGTAGTAGCTGACCTTCTCGAAGCCCATCTTGCGGCCCAGCGCCTCGAAGTAGGCGTTATTCGAGTGCGCCAGCGCCTGCGTCAGGTCCATGCGCGTGCGCCGCCCGAGCTGAATTTTCGTTTCCCGGGTGACCACGTCTTCGCTTAGCGCCGCCAGCGCCACCGCGATCTTGATGGTCGAGCACGGCTCCCCGCCTTCCGACAGAGCCATTCGCTGGTTCACCATCGCCAGGACGCGTCCGCTGTTCGGATCAATGGCGACCACGGTACCGTTGTGATTGCCCAGGGCGTCAATGGCGGCTGCGCGCACCACCCGGTCTTCGCCCGCCGTGATGTCCGCCGTGGTCTGGTCTTCACTGACGAACGAAGAGGCCACGTAATGCTCGGGGTAACGATTGCGCTTGAGCCGATGGCCGTTGACCCACACGTACGCGCTGGGGCGCCGGTGCCGCCGCTTGCTGCTGATCTTCTTCTGGGTTGCCGAATTTTCAACAACCGATTTTGATTTGGAAGTCTTGCGCGGGGTGGAAACGGTGGCCGCCGCCGCGCTCGCTGCCGGCAGCGTTACGATTGCCATGACAAGAACTACCTGGATCGCTAAAGAGCCTTTTATCTTCGACATGGATGTCCGAGAGTCCAGTAATGCAAGAGTGTCCCAGCGCGGATAAACCAAAGCGCCGACTGCACGCCGTGTACAAAATTCCGGCTGGAACTACCCGGATAGTATGAGAGTTGCGAGTCAGATTTCAACCCCAAACTGCTCCTGGGATGCCACTTTCCTTAGTCTTCCACCATATTGAGATGCAGAGACTTACGCCGGAGCTGTAGCTGGTCAACGACTTTCGTAACGCGCGCCATTGCTGGCGATTTCCATCAGCGAATCAAGATTGGCAACAGAGCCGACCGAGGGCGCCCCGCGAGAAACGCATCCCGCCAGTCCGCCATTGCAAATAGCAGGCGGAATTTGCATACTCCACCAGCCAGGACCCTATGAGCGAGACCGCAGTTGCGCCAGCACGCGCGCCCGGCGGCGGGAAAGCTGCGCCCGAGACGGCCGTGCGCCCGTCGCCAGGGCGTGCCGGCGATTTGTGGGGCGGACTGGCAGCGATGCTGGTCGCGCTGCCCTCGGCGATTGCCTTCGGGGTGACGATCTATGCGCCGTTGGGGGCGAGCTACGCTTCCCAAGGCGCGATCGCCGGCATCCTGGGCACGACGGCGCTGGGCGTGGTAGCCGCCGGCCTCGGCGGGACCCGCCGCCTGATCAGCGCGCCCTGCGCGCCCGCGGTCGCAGTGCTGTCCGCGTTCGCGATCGAATTGACCCAGCGTGGCGTCACGCCGGGATCGGCGCTGGTGCTCATGGCGGCGGTAGCGGTGTTCTGTGGCCTGCTGCAGATCAGCTTCGGGTTGATCGGCCTGGGGCGGCTGATTAAGTACATGCCCTACCCGGTGGTGAGCGGCTACCTGAGCGGCGTCGGGCTGATCATCATCCTCAGCCAGATACCGAGGTTTCTGGGCGTGCCGGGCCGCTATCAGCTCTGGCAAGGATTGTTGACGCCGTCGCTGTGGAAATGGCAGAGCCTGGCGGTGGGCGCGGTGACAACGGCGGTGATGGTGCTGGCGCCGCGGGTCACCAAGAAAGTGCCGGCGGCAATCCTCGGCCTGAGCTGCGGAATGCTGGCGTACTTCGCGCTCGGGCTGGCAGACCCCGAGCTGCTGGTGCTGGCCGGCAACAAGCTGGTGGTCGGCCCGCTGAGCGAGTCGAACGTGGGTTTCCTGGCGACGATGGCGGTGCGCTGGCAGGCGTTCAGAGCTTTCAACCCGCAGCAGCTCAACCTGGTGATCACGCCGGCGCTGACGCTGGCGGTGCTGCTCTCCATTGACACCTTGAAGACATGCGTGGTGCTGGACACGCTCACCCGCAGCCGGCACAACTCCAATCGTGAGCTGATCGGCCAAGGCTTGGGCAATCTGGCTTCGACGGCGATCGGCGGCGTGCCGGGCTCCGGCCAGATGGGAGCGACGCTGGTCAACGTGTCCAGCGGCGGACAGTCGCGTCTCTCCGGTGTCATCGAGGGCATACTCGCCCTGGTCGCGTTCCTCATCCTGGGCAGCCTGATCGCGTGGGTGCCGATCGCGGCGCTGGCGGGCATCTTGATCGTGGTCGGGGTGCGGATGTTCGATCGCCACAGCCTGAGCCTGCTGCGGTCGCGCTCGACAGTGCTGGACTTCGTGGTGATCGTCACCGTCGTCGTGGTGGCCGAGACGGTGGGCCTGATCGCGGCCTCGGGCGTGGGCGTCGGGCTGGCAATCCTGCTCTTCGTACGGGAACAGATTGGCGGCGCGGTGGTGCGGCGGAAGTCGTACGGCAACGAGAGGTTCTCCAAACAAATGCGGCTGCCGGAGGAGATGGCGGTGCTGGAAAAGCGCGGCGAGCGAACCGCGATTTTCGAATTGCAAGGCAGCTTGTTCTTCGGCACCACCGACCAGCTTTATACCGCGCTGGAAGCGGAATTAAAGAAGCGGGACTACATCGTGCTCGACATGCGGCGGGTGCAGTCGGTGGACCTGACGGCGGCGCACATGCTGGAGCTGGTGGAAGACATGATGTCGGAGCGGAGCGGCTCGGTGATCTTCAGTCACATGCCGTCGAAGGCGCCCAGCGGCCAGGACATGCGGGAGTACTTCGCCCAGATGGGACTCGTCAGGCAAGAACGCCACGCGAAGATTTTCGCCCACCTGGACGAGGCGCTGGAGTGGATTGAAGACCGTGTCCTGGCGGCGGCACACCTGGAGCGCGCGCAAGAGATGCCGCTGGACATCCGCCACATGGACATGTTCCGGCAACGCGAAGAGGAAACGCTGGCGGCGCTGGAGGCGGGGACCGAGTTACGGACCTTCCAAGCCGGCCAGAAGATTTTCTCCCACGGCGATTCCAGCGACGAGCTGTTCTTCATCCGGAAGGGCTCGGTGCGCATCGTGATGCCCCTGGAGGGCAGGACGGGACACCACCTGGCGACGTTCGGGCGGGGAGATTTCTTCGGAGAACTGGCGTTCATGGACCGGGCGCCGCGGTCGGCCGATGCGGTCGCCGACACCGATGCCGAACTGTACGTGCTGACCCGGGAGCGCTTCGCCGCGCTCAGCTTGGAGCATCGCATGCTGGCGCTCAATCTGCTGGAAGGGATTGCCACCGCGATCGCGTCGCGCCTGCGGCGCACCGACATGGAATTGCGGTATCTGAAAGAGTCGTAGCTCAGTGGTTAGGGGCCGGCTTGCTGCGCCTCACGTGCCTTCCCTGCTTGAGTTTTCCCTCGACGAATTGGCCCTCGATCGGCTCGCCTTCAAGCGGGTCCCCGAGGCTGGCTTCGGCCTCCACGAACGCGGCGATAGCGCGCTGGGATCCAGGATCCCGCTTTCGATATGCCCGGAGACCTGCCAAGTTAGCTTCCAGGCTGCGATCTTTCCCACTCCGCCGGATAGCCATGCTCTATGGTACCAGTAGTCCAGCAAAAATCCGTGTAACTCATTGATTGTATTTGTCGTTACTGCCGAACGCACCTTCGGGACTCCGTTAGCTGCTCTCGTTGCGCTTTCGGATGAAAGCAGGCACGTCCAAGTCATCTTCCTCGTAATTGGTTTTGACGGTGCTCTTCACATCGGCGATGGAGGTGGTCTCGCGCTGGGGAGCGGCCGGCCGCGGCGTGATGGGCGGCGGCGGCGCCACCGGCGGCTTGGCGGCCTCGACGTGCACTTGCGGCGGAGGGTCGGCGGCGCGGACCTCCGGCCGGGGCGCGATATAAGCCGATGCGGTGCGCGCCTGCGAGATGGCGGCGGCGGCGGCGGAAACGGCACGCTCGTGGCGCTGCACGTGGTTGTCGCCCCGGAAGCCGGTGGCGATGACGGTGATCTTGACCTCGTCCTTCATTTTTTCATCGAGCACGGCGCCGAAGATGATGTTGGCATCCTCGTGGGCGGCGCTCTGGATGATGGTGGAGGCCTCGTTCACTTCCGCTAGCTTCAGCGAACTGGATCCGGTGACGTTAATCAGGATGCCGCGCGCGCCATCAATGGCGCCGGCTTCCAGCAGCGGCGAGGCGATGGCGCGCTGGGCGGCGTCGGTGGCGCGGTGCTCGCCCTTGCCGTTGGCGGTGCCCATGACGGCATAGCCCATCCCGGCCATGATGGCCTTCACGTCGGCGAAGTCGCGATTGATGATGCCGGGAATGGTGATGATGTCGGAAATTCCCTGCACCGCCTGGCGGAGGATGTCGTCGGCCACGCGAAACGATTCGAAGAAGCCGGCGTTCTGCGCCACCGCGAGCAGCTTCTCGTTGGGGATGACGATCATGGTATCGACGGAGTCGAGCAACTCCTGCAGGCCGCGCTCCGCCTGCGACATGCGGCGCTTGCCTTCGAAGCCGAACGGCTTGGTGACGACCGCAACGGTGAGCGCGCCCATCTCGCTGGCGAGCGAGGCAATGATGGGCGCGGCGCCGGTGCCGGTGCCGCCGCCGAGGCCGGCGGTGACGAAGACCATGTCGGCGCCTTCCAGCGCCTCGATGATCTTGTCGGCGTCTTCCAGCGCGGCCTTGCGGCCGATTTCGGGATTGGCGCCGGCGCCGAGGCCGTTGGTGAGCTTGACGCCGAGCTGGATGCGCACCGGAGCATGCGACATTTCCAGCGCCTGCAGGTCGGTGTTGGCGGTCATGAACTCGACGCCTTCGAGGTTGGCGTCAATCATGCGGTTAATGGCGTTGCCGCCACCGCCACCCACGCCGATGACCTTGATCTTGGCCTTGTTGCGCGGGTCTTCGTTGAAATGGATGCGGATGCCTTCTGCGGTATCGGTCATGTCAGTGTCCAGTGGTCCGTGGCCAGTGGCCAGGAATCGTTTCCTCAGGGGCTAAAGCCCAATTGTTTTTCGACACTCAGCGGCACGACTCCCTCGACAAGCTCGGGACAGGTTCCGCCGTGCCCTTCTCAATCATGCTCCCCGTCGTGCGAACAGCGCTTTCAGTTTAGCGCCCAGGCCGTCGCCGCCATGCGGACCGTGCGCCAGGCGGGCGCGATATCCATAGAGCACCATGCCGATGACGGTGGCGAACTCGGGCTCGGCGAGCGCCGCCGGCAACTTCGCAATCGGCGTGGGCGAAGCGATGCGCGCGGGCTTGCGCAGCACGGTTTCGGCGATCTCGGTCAAGTGCGTCAGGCGCGCGCCGCCGCCGGTGAGCACGGCGCCGGCGGCACAAAGTTCGAGCACGCCGGCCTGCCGGAGATGATCGCGCAGCAGCTCGCAAAGCTCGCGCGCGCGCGGCTCCAGGATTTCGCCGAGAAGGCGCTGCGACATCAAGCGCGAGGGACGATCGCCCACGCTGGTGACCTCAATCTCGTTGCCTTCGGGAATGCGCGTGACCAGGGCGCAACCGAAGAGGCGCTTGATCTTCTCGGCATCGGCGAGCGGGGTGCGCAGGCCGACGGCAACGTCGTTGGTAAAGTGATCGCCGCCAATGGGCACCACGCCGGTATGCGCCACCGCGCCATCATGGAACACGGCAACGTCGGTGGAACCGGCGCCGATGTCGGCCACGCAGACGCCGAGCTCGCGCTCATCGCTGCGGAGGACGGAATCGGCGCAGGCGAGCGCTTCGAAGATGGTGTCGTCCACGTGGATGCCGGCGCGGTTGAGCGCGGTCACGACATTCTGCGTCGCGGTGGCGGCGGCGGTGACGACGTGGACCTTGACTTCCAGCTTGCAGGCGACCATGCCGGCGGGCTCGTGAATGCCGGGCTGGTCGTCGAGGATGAATTCCTGCGGCAGCAGGTGCAGCACCTGCCGGTCGGCGGGCAGGGCGATGGCGCGGGCGCGTTCCACCGCCTGGCGGATGTCCTCTTTGGTGATTTCGCGCGCTTTGGAGCCGAGACTGATGCCGCCCTGGCTATTGACTCCGCGGATGTGCGACCCGGCGACGCCGACCAGCGCGTGTTCGATGGGCGCGCCGCAGG
>JAIQGF010000024.1 GCA_020072845.1 Terriglobia bacterium | reverse complement strand
CGCCCGTCGCGTCTTCTTCGTGTACCGCTCAAAGCCCGTCATCATCGCCAGTGTCCTCTGTTGTTTGTCAGAATTCATCTGGCTGCACTTTAGCTACAATGCCTGTGGAAAGTGGAGAGCTTAATCAGAGTCTCCTTAGCAGCTAAAAGCTAAAAGCTGATTTTCGAAAGCTGAGAGCTTATACTGCTAGCCCCTTATGAACGTGCTGGTCATCATTCCGGCGGCGGGGCTGGGGACGCGCATGGCAGCGGCCAGTGGCGCGCGCGTAGTGCCGGCGGCCTCCAAGCAATTCACCGAGCTGGACGGCGTTCCCATCCTGATCCACACGCTGCGCAAGTTCGCTGCGTCACCGCAAGTACGCGAAATTTACCTGGCGCTGCGCCCACCGGAAGCCGCCGCATTCCAGGCTCGGTTGACCGAGGAGAAGCTGGGCAAGCCGGTGCGGGTGGTGGAAGGCGGCGAGCACCGTCAGGAGTCGGTGGCCAACGCGCTGGCCGCGGTGAAGGCGTCTGCCGACGATATTGTCCTGGTGCATGACGCGGTGCGGCCGTTCGTGGATGAGGAAATCATCGCCAGCGTCATCGAGGCCGCCGTGCGCCACGGCGCTGCCATTGCCGGCATGCCCGCCTCGGATACCATCAAGCAGGTGGAACGAACCGCCGAGGGGGCGGTGATACGCGCCACCCTGCCGCGGGCGCAGATCGTCATGGCACAGACGCCGCAGGGCTTCCGCTACGAGGTGTTGAAGAAAGCCTTCGCCGAAGCCACGGCGGATGGGTTTACCGGGACCGACGAGGCGTCGCTGGTGGAACGGTCGGGGCACGAAGTGGTGGTGGTGATGGGCTCGGCGCGCAACATCAAGATCACCACGCCGTGGGATCTGGAACTGGCGGAATTCTTCATGGAGCAGGAAAAGACAAGAGCTTAACCGCGGATCTCCACGGATGAACACGGATCAGAACACGGAAAAAGCCTAGCCACGGATGAACACGGATTGGAACAAAGACATGAGTGAGCCGTCTAAATCGAGTGGCGCCGGTTCAACCACCAATGCCCCCGGCCTGAAGTACGGCGAGCTCACGCAGAAAATCATTGGTGTCTTCTACGATGTCTACAACGAATTGGGCCCGTGAAAATCCGTGGTTAATATCCGTGGCCAATACATGAGAATCGGATACGGCTGGGATTCACACGAGTTCAAGCCCGGGATACCGCTGAAGATCGGCGGGGTGACGATCGCTCACCCCAAGGGGCTGGCGGGGCACTCCGACGGAGACGTGTTGCTGCACGCCTTGACCGACGCGTTGCTGGGCGCGATTGCGGCGGGGGACATCGGCACGTATTTTCCGCCGTCGGACGCGCGCTGGAAAGGCGCTGACTCCGCGGTGTTCTTGCGGACTGCGCTGGAGCATGTGGAGCGCGCGGGATACGCGGTGGCGAACGTGGATTCCACGCTCATCCTGGCCGAGCCCAGGATTGGGCCGCACGCGGCGCTGATTCAGAGGCGGGTCGCGGAGCTGTTGAGCATTGAGCCGGCGGCGGTCGGGGTGAAGGCGAAGACGCCCGAAGGAATGGGTACCGACAATGCTGCCATCGCGCACGTCGTCGTGTTGTTGACCAAGAAGGCGGGCAAGCGGCGGCAGCAAGCCGAGGCGCTGGAATCCGTGCCCCAACCGGTGGTGGATTCGGTGGCGGAGAGCCTGGTGGAGAGCGCGGTGGGGTCGAAGTGGAAGAAAAAGTAAGTGCCGAGTGCCGAAAACCGAGTACCGAAAACCGAAAACCGAAAACCGAAAACCTAGATCCCTCGCTGCGCTCGGGATGACAATCCGTATAACTTAATTTTATTCCCTGCGAGGCAGCCTTCTACGTCGATTGGCTGCGGGCGACCGACTTGTGTTTGCCCTTGACTTGAGCCAGGTACAGGCGGACGAGCATGCCGTCGAACTGCGTGCCGCTGCAGCGCTCGAGTTCGGCCATCGCTTCGGCCTGGGAGAGCCGCGGGGCAAACGGGCGGTCGGTCATCATGGTGAGGTAACCATCCACCACGGCCAGCATGCGCGAGCCGAGGGGAATCTGCTCGCCGCGCAAGCCGTCGGGATAGCCGGCGCCGTCGAAGCGCTCGTGATGGTGCTTGATGATCTCCTGGAGGCGGTCGCTGGCGGGAATGCAGGAGACGATTTCGGCGCCGACCGCCGGGTGCATCTTGACCAGGTAAAATTCGTCTTCGGTGAGCGGGCCGGGTTTGCAGAGGATTTTTTCCGGCAGGATGAGCTTGCCGAGGTCGTGGACGCGGGCGGCGTAGGTGACGTCCTGCAGCTCGTCTTCAACCATGCCGAGTTCGTGCCCCAGCATCTCGACATCGCGCGCTGCGGTCTCGGCCAGGCCGGCGGCGTGCACTTCACGCCCTTCCGAAGCTCGGCTCAGGGCGCATAAGGCCTCCATCAGCGATTCGCGGCTCTCCGTGGCGGCACACATTTTCTTGATCGTCGCGGTGAGTTCCTGGACCGACTCGGGACCGGTGTGTTCGCGCTGCAGGAAGCCCTCGATGAACGCAGTGAGCAACTGCCGCTGAGCAATGGCGCTGCCGGAACCGAGAAATTCCTCGGCGATGGAGACGCAGTTCCCGCCGGCGCGCTTGGAGACGTACATGCCGGCGTCGGCCACCCGGAGCACTTCCTCGGCGGTGGCGCCGTGCAGCGGAAAGCTGGCCACGCCAAAGCTGCCGGTGATTTGGCGTTCGTTGAGCATGGGGTCGGTGGCGATCCAGAGGCGCAGGCGTTCGGAGAGAATCTGCGCCTGTTCGGCGCCGGTTTCGGGCATGAGGATGACGAATTCGTCGCCGCCGTAGCGCGCCACCACGTTGGACTGCCGCGATTTCTGCTCCAGCAGGCGGCCGACGCGCGTCAGCACCAGGTCGCCCTCCAGGTGGCCGCTGGTGTCGTTCACCGCCTTGAATTTGTCGAGGTCAATCAGAGCCACCGAAAAGGGGCGGCCGGAACGCGAGGCGCGCTTCCATTCCGTCTGCAGGTTCTCCAGGAAAAAGCGGCGCGTCTTGATGCCGGTGAGGCTGTCGGTGATGGACTGCTGCTGCAGTTTCTGGAAGACGAAAGCGTTGTGCAGCGCGGTGGCGAGCAGGTCAGCCAGCGTCCGGAGGATGAGGACTTCCTGGTCGGCAAAGGCTTTTTCGCGGCGGCTCTCGATGTTGAGCACTCCGAGCAGGCTCTCGCCATAGGTAAGCGGCAGGCAGAGCACGGAGCGCGCGTCGGGCAGGAGGGAGGCCAGCTTGGCATCGCCGTCCTGCACCAGCACCATCTCGCTGCTGCGGGCGCAGCGTCCGATGATGCCGGCGCCCAGGGGCACACGTTTGCCGGCGCCGGAGGAGGTGGCGCCCGCTTCGGCCTTGATCTCGATCTCCTTGGTGACGTAATCGAGCATGCCGATGCCGATGTGATCGAAATCGAAGTTCTGCTGGATCTCGCTCGCAATCTCCGCCAGCATCCGCTCGGCATCCTGGCTGGAAATGGCGGCCTTGGAAACGTTGTTCAGGAAGGCGAGATACCGCGACCGGCGCTGCTGTTCCTTGAACAGACGGGCATTCTCGATGGCGACGGCGACCTGGCCGGCGGCGGTCTGCAGCAATTCCAGGTCGCGCTGCTCGTACACGAACTCGCGGTCAAAATTCATCACCGCCAACACGCCGACGGCATGGTTGTTGATGAAAATCGGCGCCGCGCAATAACTCTTGGCCGGGATGTCGGGCACGAAAGTAAGCCCGAGGCGGGCGCGGACCTTCTCCATGTCGGAGCGGACCAGCAGAGGCTGGCCGCTGCGAATCACGTACTCGGTCATGGCGTTCGCGGTCTTGCGCGAGCGCTTGGGGAGGACCTCGCCCTTGACCGATTCGAATTCAAAGCGCAGCTCGTCGTCGGCGAGGAAGGCGACGTAAAAGGTCTCGGTGTCGAATAACAATCCGAGTTCCTTCTGGATGGAGCGGAGAACCTCGTCGGAATCGAGGCGCGAGCTGATCACCTGGCCCATCTGGGTGAGCAGTTCGTACTCGCGGGTGCGCCGCTTGGCCTCGTTCATCACCACGTAGTTTTCCAGGGTGAGGCCGATCTGCATGGCGACCCCGAGAAGCAGCCGCACCTGCGAGGTGCCCAGCACCCTGCGCTCGTCGTGGGGAAACAGGACGACGCCGAAATTGTGTTCGCGCGTCTGCAGGCTGACCGCGGTCAGGCTGCGCACCTCATAACGCCCCAACACGGCCTGGCAGCGTTCGAAGCGGCGGGGCGCGCCGGCGGGCAGCGGCTCGGTCATGTGGGCGACGTTGCGCAGAGTTCCCAGGCCGCCGCGCCGGAAGGCGATATCGCTGAGGTACTCGCCGGCGCCTTCGTTCTCCAGGGCGGCGGTGAAGGTGGGGTCGAAACCGCGGCTGACCGAAGGCAGCACGGCGCGCCAGCGCTCAGCGATGCTGATGGCGGCCCGCTCGGCGCGGCACAAGCGCATGAACCGGTCCAGCAGCTTGAGCAGCGCGGGCGCCGCTTCGGCGGGACTGAGCAGGGAATTGGCGTCCACGTCGAGGGTGGAGAACACCAGCGCGTTCTCCTGCACCAGCCGGCGTTCGTGTTCGAACAACACGATGATCATGGCGACGCCGACCAGCATCTGCGGCATGGTGCCGAGGAAAAGGCCGACCCGCCCAAAATACTTATCGAAGAAGCCGTGAAACTGGCGCAACACCAGCAGGGGGACCCACAACAAAAGAGACGCGGCCAGCAGGCGGAAACCGGCGGAGTCGCGTTGCCGGCCGAGTCGGTAGAAGCGTGCCGCGGAGAGTGCCAGCACGAAGGCGATGCCGACATCGAGTTCCAAGTGCGGTCGAGCCATCGCCTGGAACCGGCCATTGTCCATGTGGGCCAGGAGATTGTGCACCGTGAGCGCGACCGCGCCGGCGGCCAGCACAGCATCGGACCAGTGCGGCCGGTAGTCTTCCTGCACCAGGCGCGTGGAAACCAAGATGGCAGCGGCTACGCCGCAGAACAAGAGCTTGGAAGCGATGAACGCAAAGGCGTTCTCGGTGGAGAAATAATTCCAGGCCAAAAGCGCGTATTGCAGGCAGTAGGCGGCCCAGGCGAGTTGCCACGCCCGGAAATACGGCTCATGCGACTGCCGGTAGAGATAGCTGAAGACGAAGAAAAACAGCAGCGCAAAGATGCCGGGGACGATGATGATCCCGATGAATACGTTCTCCATGGCGCGGCTCTGCTGTTCGTTATGCTAACCCTCCCGTCAGGAAAGTTATGCTCTCCTTGGCCAGAACGGGCAGGGTTGGTCCCTGGGGAAATCGACCCGCCGGGAGCGTACCTTGGGCTCTGGGGACAAGCCGGCCGCTGTGCCGTTAGGGTGGCGAAAATATATGTGGTTTGTCCCTAACCGTCAATCAGGTAAATGCCTACGCAGAGGTAACTTAGGTCACTGCTTGCCTAGGTCCCGGCGCGCTTCTCGATTTTTGCCCAGGTGTCCTTCAGGGCGACGGTGCGGTTGAAGACCGGCTTTCCCGAAATGGAATCGGGATCGGCACAAAAATACCCCAGGCGCTCGAACTGGTAACGGCTGCCCGGGGCGGCATTGGCCAGCGACGGCTCCAGCCTGGCGTGGCTGACGATCTCCAGCGAGTTGGGGTTGAGGTTGGAGGTGAAATCCTTGCCCGGTTCAACCTGGCTGGGATCCTCGCTGGTGAACAGTGTGTCGTAGAGCCGCACCTCGGCGTCCACGGCATGCGCGGCCGAAACCCAATGGATTGTGGACTTTACCTTGCGGCCGTCGGGCGTGTTGCCGCCGCGGGTGGCCGGGTCGTAGGTGCAGTGGACCTCGACCACCTCGCCCTTTTCATTTTTCACCACGCCGGTGCAGGTGACCAGGTAGCCATAGCGCAGCCGCACCTCGCGTCCGGGTGAGAGGCGGAAATACTTGGGCGGCGGAACCTCGCGGAAATCGTCCTGCTCGATGTACAGCACCTTGGAGAACGGCACCTTGCGCTTGCCCGCCTGCGGATCTTCCGGATTATTGATGGCTTCCAATTCGTCAGTCTGACCCTCGGGATAGTTATCGATCACCACCTTAAGCGGGCGCAATACGGCCATGGCCCGCGGCGCGCGCTTGTTCAGGTCTTCGCGCACGAAGTGCTCCAGCATGGCGAGGTCAACAATGCCGTTGGTGCGCGAGGCGCCCACGGCGGTAACGAAATTGCGGATCGCCTCCGGGGTGTAGCCGCGGCGGCGGATGCCGCAAATGGTGGGCATGCGGGGGTCGTCCCAGCCGCGTACGTGGCCTTCGTTGACCAGTTGCAGCAGCTTGCGCTTGCTGAGCAGCGTGTAGGTCAGGTTGAGGCGGTCGAACTCGATCTGCTGCGACGGAAAGATGCCGAGCTGTTCGATGTACCAGCGATAAAGCGGCTGGTGGTCGGCAAACTCCAGCGTGCACATGGAGTGCGTCACCTTTTCCAGGGAATCGGACTGGCCGTGGGCGTAGTCGTACATCGGGTAGATGCACCACTTGTCGCCCGTCCGTTGATGCGAGGAGTGCAGGATGCGGTACATGACCGGATCGCGCAGGTTCATGTTGGGCGAGGTCATGTCAATCTTGGCGCGCAGCACGCGCGAGCCGTCGGGAAACTCACCCTTCGCCATGCGGGTGAACAGGTCGAGATTTTCTTCCACCGGGCGATTGCGATACGGGCTCTCGCGGCCGGACTCGGTCAGGGTGCCGCGGTATTCGCGGGTTTCGTCGGCGGTGAGGTCGTCAACGTAGGCCTTGCCGTCCTTGATCAGCTTGATCGCCCATTCGTAGAGCTGGTCGAAATAGTCGGAGGCATAGTAGAGGCCGTCCCACTCGAAGCCCAGCCAGCGGACGTCCGCCATGATCGAGTCCACGTACTCCTGCTCTTCTTTTTCCGGGTTGGTGTCGTCGAAGCGCAGGTTGGTGCGTCCGCCGAACTCGTCGGCCAGGCCGAAGTCGAGGCAGATGGCTTTGGCGTGCCCGATGTGCAGGTAGCCGTTCGGCTCGGGAGGGAAGCGCGTTTGGATGACCGCGTCGCCGTACTTCTTTGTCTTCAGGTCCTCGACCATGATGTCGCGGATGAAATTCGAGGGGGCGGGGGCGCTTACGGCAGGTTTGGTCTTCGGATTGGTAGCCATATCAGTCATCTAACGAGAATCCAATCCACTATTGTAATCGCGGCGGGGCGCTTGAGGCCGCAGTCCCAGCGGGACGGTTGCTAGTAGCCCGGCGTTTCAACGCCGGGAACGGTTCCGCAACAGACCCAAGTCCCGTAGGGACGGCTGAGATTATCCCCAAATGTATCGCGGGTCATAGTCAATGCGGTGCTTTCTCAACAATGCCTGGAACTCCTCTTCGAAACTGCGCTTTTGATGGTGTTCGGGCTGTTTCCGGACGTAGTCGAGAGTTCTGTCCAGGTTGGAAACGCTTACCGTGAACGCGCCGTATCCGTCCTGCCAGTGGAACTCGGGCCCGGGATGCTCATTGATCCATTTCGATGAGCCGCCTTTTAGCAACTGCACGGCCTTGGCGATGGCAATCGTGGCTGGCAGCGAGAGCAACAGGTGGACGTGATCGTCCGTGCCGCCGACCGCGAGCGCCTTCATCTGATTTTCGCGGGCAATGCCGCCGAGGTAGGCCCAGAGTTTGGGCCGCAATTCCTCGCCAACGCATTTGCGGCGATCCTTGGTTGAAAAGACATAATGTACAAGGCTGGAGACGTACGTGTGCGCCATCCGCGACTCCGAAATGTATCAGCCGTCCCAACGGGACTGAGCCGGATATCGTACGCTTACCCGCCACTGAAGTGGCGGGCTACTTTCATTCGTCCGTACCGGACGGGTTTCGTTTCGGGATTTACGACGGGTGATATGGTCGAGCGGGGGGCGCCCACCAGGTGGCTTGAAGTGCCAGGTTAGTCCCATCAGTCCGTACCGGACGGGTCCTGATTCTAGGCGCTGGGGCCGGGCCGCTGCGCACTAGCCACCCAGCTTATGGATAGCTTGCTCGATCCGCGCCAGCGTTTTCTCTTTCCCCAGCACTTCCAGCGTCTCAAACAGCGGTGGGGCGTTCTTGCGGCCGCAGACGGCAACGCGGATCGGCTGGAACATCTGGCCCGCTTTCAGTTTCATTTCCTGCGCGGCGGCGCGTAAGGCCGCATCCAGCGCGTCGTGGGTGAATTCGGTCGCGGCCAGCACCTCGCGCCCTTTCTTCAGGGCCTTCAGCGCCATCGCCGCATCGCCCTTCTGCGGGACCAGTTCTGCTGGGTCGTAAGGCGGCAGTTGGTCCACGAAGAAAAAATCGGCGACGGTGAGCACGTCCTTCAGCAGCTTGATACGCTCGCGCACCAGCGGCGTGATGCGCGCCATCTGCTCCGGCGAAACATCAAAGCCGGCTTCGCGCACCACCGGCAGCAAGCGCTCGCTCAATTGCTCCACCGGCAGCGCCCGGATGTGTTCGGCGTTCAGCCAGATCGCCTTGGGGTCGAACATTTCCTCCGGCGTGGCGGCGGGCTCCTTAAAATTGACCACCGCGTTGGCGCGATTGATGCCCTCCAGCGAAAACAGGTCAATCAACTCCTGCCGCGTCAGGAACTCGCGGTCTTGCTTTGGCGACCAGCCCAGCAGGCACAGGAAATTGACGAACGCCTCGGGCAAAAATCCCGCGTCGCGATAGGTGGTGACGCTCACCACCGGCCCGTGCTTGCGCTTGGAGAGCTTCGTGCCATCGGGCGCCACCAGCAGCGGCAGGTGCGCGAACTGCGGCGGTGCGGCGCCGGCGGCTTCGAAAATCAGCACGTGCTTGAAGGTGTTGGTGAGGTGGTCCTGGCCGCGAATGATGTGGCTGATGCGCAGGTCGGCATCGTCGGCGCAGGAAGCCATGTGATAGGTCGGCATGCCGTCGGAGCGCAGCAGCGCGAAGTCTTCGATGTCGGCGGTGGACTTGGCCTGTTCGCCATAGACGGCGTCGTCGAAACGGATGATCCGCTCCGGCTCGCGCGGCACGCGGAAACGCAGCGCGAACGGCTCACCGGCGGCGGCGCGGCGGTCGCTTTCCTCGCGCGATATTTCGCGTGCACCGGGATTGAACAGCCACGCGCCCTGCGCGACCGGCCTCGGGCTGTCGCCTTCATGCGCCGGGGTGAAATCGCGATACGCCATGCCCTTGGCGAAGATTGCTTCCGCCATCTGCTTGTGCAGTGCCAGCCGCTCCGACTGGCGGTATTGCTCGTCCCAGGGGAGATCGAGCCAGCGCAGGCCCTCGAAAATCGAGGTGAGCGAGGCTTCGGTGTTGCGCTCCACGTCGGTGTCGTCCACGCGCAGGATCATGGCGCCGCCATTGTGGCGGGCGTAGAGCCAATTCAAGATGAAGGTGCGCGCGCTGCCGACGTGCAGAAATCCCGTGGGTGACGGCGCGAAGCGGACTCGCAGCATAAACGGTCAGTATAACAACGAGGGTTGTCGGTTTTCGGTGATCGGTTATCGGTACGTCGCAGCGAGAGTTGATAGCTGATAGCTGATAGCTGAGAGCTATTCCGACTCTCCGGCCCTGGATTCAAACCGCGTGCTCCGCTTCAGGAAAGCGAGATCCACCTTGCCGGTGGGGCCGTTGCGCTGCTTGGCGATGATCAACTCGGCGAAGCCCTCGTTTTCCGGCGTGGGGTTGTAGACCTCTTCGCGGAAAATGAAACCGACCAGGTCGGCATCTTGCTCGATGGAGCCGGATTCACGCAGGTCGGACAACTGCGGGCGATGATCGCCGCCGCGGCTTTCCGGAGCGCGGCTCAACTGCGAGAGCCCGATCACCGGCACGCGCAGTTCCTTGGCCAGCAGCTTCAGGCCGCGCGAGATGGCGGAAACTTCCTGGGTGCGGTTCTCGAAACGCGCCTTAACACCGGCAGCGCTTCCGGACATGAGCTGCAGGTAGTCCACGATGAGCAGGTCGAGGCGTCCTCCCATCTGGTGCTGCAGGCGGCGGGCCTTGGCGCGCATTTCGCTGATGGTGATGCCGGGCGTGTCGTCAATGAAGACGGGGGCATCGGCAAGGCGGCCCAGCGCTGCCACCAGCTTCTGATAATCGTCGCGGCCCAGAAAGCCGGTGCGCAGCTTGTGCGAGTCCACGATGGCGTTGGAGCAGAGCAGGCGCAGCAGCAGCGCCTCGCGCGACATCTCCAGCGAGAACATGCCGACCACCTTGTTGTCCTTCACCGCCGCGTTCTCCGCGATGTTGAGCGCCAAGGCGGTTTTGCCCATGGAAGGACGGGCGGCGATGATGATCAGGTCGGAGCGCTGCAATCCGCTGGTCAGGTTGTCGAGATCCACGAAGTGAGTTTCCAGGCCGGTGACGCGCTGCCCGCGTTCGTAGAGCGCGTCAATCGAGCCGAACGACTCCTTCACGATTTGCTTCACGTCGCGGAAGCCGGAGGTAAAGCGCTTGTCGGAAAGCTCGTAAATGGCAGCTTCGGCGGAGGTCAGGACATCCTGCGCGGGCTCGGCCTCGTCCATGGCGCGGGCGACGGCGGCGTTGGAAGCGAAAATGAGGCCGCGCAGCAGCGCCTTGTCCTTGACGATGCGCACGTACTGCTCGATGTTGGGGCGGTGCGGCAGGCCGTCGGTGAGCGACGACAGGTAAGCGACGCCGCCGATCGCTTCGACTTCCTTGCGCCGTGACAACTCTTCGGCGAGCGTGACCAGGTCCACCGGGCGCCCGGAATCGGCCAGCTCGGTGATGCGCCCGTAAATGCGGCGGTGCGAGTCGAGCGAGAAATCGTCAGCCTGGAGGTTCTCGGACGAGGCCTGCGTGTAGGTAAAGTTGTCGAGCAGGATGGCGCCCAGGATGGAGCGCTCGGCGTCAATATTGGCGGGAAGCCCGCGTTCGAGAGCGTAATCGGTGGTGGCCAATTTGGGGGTCCGTTCGGTGCTAAGAAGAAATATAGGCGAAGCGGGGGAAAAGACAAGGGTGATTATCGGTTATTTACGGTGGAAAAACGGGAAGTTGGCACGGGCGCGTGCATACCTTCATTTCGCGATTGAGTGATTTGTGATTTAGTGATTGGTCTGGCTCCAAAAGCAGTCCGATAATTCAACATAAATCAGTCAATATGTCCTGAAGCCGCCGGGAACGCGCTCAAGCAGGGATCGCTCCCGGCACCGGTCCAGCGCCTGCCATAAGTTGCCACTCAGGGCGGCCCCTCCCGGCTGTGCGCGGTTCCGTGCGCCTCGGCGGCACGCCACGCGGGCAAGTAGCACGGGGTTCGAAGCGCCCTCCAGGTGCGCATGGCGCACCCGTCAACGCTCCGGCATGCCCAGCCGCTTCGGTCAGCACACGCGATCTACGCCTGCTGACCGAGGCCAGTGGGCCGGAATGCCGTGCCACGCTCCCCTGAACCATTCAGGTGGAAACCGCCTTGGCTGCGTGACGCTGCACCCTTGCTGCCGTGTTCGTGCCCGCAGAACTGGCCGTTACCGACGAGGAGCCCGAAAAACCGAACCTGCCAAGCCGGTCCTCCCTTGCCAAGGACCATTTTGCTTTACCGGCCGCACGCTGGTGCAGCGCAACAGCTCGGTTTGCATCACCGCATGTTCGGTCTTTGTCCGCGCGACGCGCTCAGAACATCAACGCTCGCGTATGCGACACATTGCCCGATGCGATGCAGACGCTCAAGCGCAAAACGAAGTTGCGCTGTGCAGAAATTGTGATTGTCAGGGAATTACTGTGGAAGTTCTTGGAAAAGCCGGAAGTATTTTGCCGCTGACTGACCCGGATGAGCGCAGATGCACAACAATGATTGCACCACGCAATCCCGAAGTGCTGTCATTGCGGTGCATTTCAAATTTCCCAGAAAAACGAAGAGCGCGAATCATCGCGCCCTTGTGTTTCTGCTCTGTTCCGCACGTCCGTCCGTTTCTGGCTAAAAGCTAACAGCTAAGAGCTAATAGCTTAGTCCCGCACCCCGTCCATAAACGCGCGGAGCTTGCGCGAGCGCGAGGGATGACGCAGCTTGCGCAGCGCCTTGGCTTCGATCTGCCGGATACGCTCGCGGGTCACGGCGAAGGACTGGCCCACTTCCTCCAGCGTGTGCTCGCTGCCATCTTCCAGGCCGAAGCGCATCTTGATGACCTTCTCTTCGCGCGGGGTAAGCGTGCGCAGCACCTGCGCCGTCTGGTCCTTGAGGTTGACGTTGATCACCGCCTCGGCCGGCGAGATGACGGCGCGGTCCTCGATGAAGTCGCCGAGGTGCGAGTCTTCCTCTTCGCCGATCGGCGTCTCCAGCGAGATGGGTTCCTGCGCGATCTTGAGCACCTTGCGGACCTTGGCGACAGGAATGTCCATGCGCTTGGCGATTTCTTCGCTGGTCGGTTCGCGGCCCAGTTCCTGCACCAGCTGGCGCGAGGTGCGGATCAGCTTGTTGATGGTCTCGATCATGTGAACCGGGATGCGAATGGTACGCGCCTGGTCCGCAATGGCGCGAGTAATCGCCTGCCGAATCCACCACGTGGCGTAGGTGGAGAACTTGTAGCCGCGGCGGTATTCGAACTTGTCCACCGCCTTCATCAGGCCGATGTTGCCTTCCTGGATGAGGTCAAGGAACTGCAGGCCGCGGTTGGTGTACTTCTTGGCAATCGAGACCACCAGGCGCAGGTTGGCTTCGATGAGTTCGCGCTTGGCCTGCTCGGCGTCAATGTCGCCCTGGATGATTTCGCGTTGGGTGCGCTTCAGCTCCGGAAAGCTGGTGCCGGATTCGTGTTCCAGGCGCTCCAGGTCGGCGCGGATCTGGCGCGACTGGCGGCGCAGGTCCTTCTTCTGCTCTTCATTGCGCGAGGCATCGATCTTCTTCTCGATGTTCTGGCACTGGCGGTCGAGCGCGCGCATCGTGTCCACGGTCTTGTTGACACGGTCAATCAGGCGCTTGCGCTCGTTGTTGGTGAAGCCCAGGAAGCGGATGCCGCGCGACATTTTGACCAGCTCGCGCGCCAGCGCCCAGCGGCAGCGGCGTCCTTCGCGCTGTTTCTTCTTCAGCGCGGGAATGTTTTCGTATTTCTCGGCGAGCTGTTGCGACTTCTTGTAATGCTTGTTGATGTCGTCGATCTTGCCGGTCCACTCCTTCAGGCGGTTCAGAAGGATTTCCTCGGTGATCTCCTCTTCATCGAAGGTGGTCACTTCCTTGATGGAGCGGACGCCCTTCTTCAGGTCCTCGCCGAGGCCGACGATTTCGCGGATGACGATCGGGGAACGCGAGAGCGCCTTCAGGACGCGGAGCTGCCCCCGCTCGATGCGCTTGGCGATCTCCACTTCGCCTTCGCGGGTGAGCAGGGGGACCGTGCCCATTTCGCGCAGGTACATGCGGACCGGGTCGTTGGTCTTCTCCAGCGCGCCCGGCGTGAGATCGAGCTCGACTTCTTCGCCCTCTTCGACTTCCTGGTCGAATTTCTTGTCCAGGGCCGAGGAAGGCAGCTTCGCCGGACCCTCGAGCACATCGATGCCCTGCGTGCCGATGGTGGTCAGCAGGTCGTCGAGGTCTTCGGGCGAATGCACGTCGTGCGGGATGAGATCGTTGACCTCGTTGTAGGTGAGGTAGCCTTTCTCTTTCCCCGCGTCGATCAACTTCTTAATGTCGTCGTACTTGTCTTCCAGAGCCAAGTGGCAATACCCCTTGCTGCACGGCAATTCCCGTAGGGCCGGGAACACCGGTCGCGCTCATAGCGGCGGGAGCTGTATTAGGACACCACAGTCGAGCAGAAACTTTCGAATTTTAGCACAACCGAGTGGCTCGCCCCAGTCACAATTCAAGCAACCCTTCGCCATTTGCGACTATTCTGAACGCCGTCAACAGGTTAGATGCCCCAAACCGGTTGATAGTTGCGGAGAAGCTGCTAGATGGGGCCACCACCACCTGGTAACGCTGGCGCGGCTACGCGCTGGCAGTACCCGGGGCCGCCGCATTGCCCAGGGCGCGATCGATTTCGACCTTTTGACGAAGCAGGCGGCCAAGTTCGGAAGCATCCTGGCGGCGCTCGGCTTCGACGATCTGCGCCCGAACCTGTCTCTGGCGACGCTCCAGGCCGCGGCGGCGCAGGGCGTTGATGGCGCCATCCACCAACTCGGGCGTGAGTTCTTCCGCGTCGTCCAGCAGGATCTCGGCGACCAGACGGCGATGGGAATCGGAGAGCGGGAGAGACATGGCGTCGGCGGATTCGCTGGCCAGCAGTTGCTCCAGGAGAGACTCGGTCGCCAGGCCCTCGTGCAAGCGCTCGTGATGCAGGGCGAAGCGGGCCTGGCGCGCGGCATCGAATTCGTCATCGGCGCCGTCACGGGAGGAGGTGGTGCCCTCGCCGGGAGCGATGTCGCTCGCCGATGCCAGCGCCCGGATCAGGATGCGCTCGGCCTGCGTGACCTGGGCATCGGGCGAGGCCGTCACCTGCTTCGTGCCGCGATTCGCGGCGGCGTGCTTCAGTTCCTGGCGGAGATTGGCGGAATCGATTCCCAGCTTCTGCGCCATTTCATTGGCAATTTCGCCGCGCATAATTCTGCTGGGCACGCGCTGAATGTGCGGCAGCAGGTAGTTGACGGCCTTCACTTTGCCTTCGGGCGTACGCACCGGGAACTGGCTGCGGGCGCGCTCGATGAGGTAGTCGAAATACTTGGGCGCGTGGCGCACGACATCCTCGTACGCCGCCTTGCCCCGGCGGCGGATAAACAGATCCGGATCCAATCCCGGCTCGAGCGTGGCTACCTTGATCTGAAAATCCTCCTGGACGAGCAGCGCCAGGGAGCGCTCAGCGGCCGCGGCCCCGGCAGTATCGGGATCGAAATTCACCACAATTCTGCGGCTGAACCTGGCCAGCAATCGCGCCTGCAACTCAGTGAAGGCGGTACCGGACGACGCGATGACGTTTTCGATGCCGGCAGCGAAAACACTAATGCAGTCCATCTGGCCCTCGACGAGGATGGCGTAGTCGAACTTGCGAATCCACTCCTTCGCCTTGTCCAGGTTGAACAGCACGCGCGATTTCGAGTAGATGGGCGTCTCGGGCGAGTTTAGGTACTTGGGTCCGGCCTTCTCGTCGGTGCTGAGGGTGCGCCCGGTGAACGCGATCACGCGCCCGCCTTCATTACAGATGGGGAACAGGACGCGGTTGCGGAATTTGGAATACATCGTCGACGGTCTGCGGTCTGCGGTCGACGGCGCTTCAGCGTTGGTTTGGCCGTCAGCCGTTGACCGTCGACCGTCGCCATCGGATTCTTTCCACGAAAACACCCCGCTTGCGCGCAGTATTTCCTCGTCGAAATCGCGTTTCAGATAATCGCGCAGGAGAAAACCGGAATCGGGGGCGTAGCCGATGCGGAAGCGCGTGATGGTGTCATGGTCCAGGCCGCGGCCGGCCAGGTACTCGCGAGCGTGGGCGCCCTCCGGCTTTTGCAACTGCTCCTGAAAAAACGCGCAGGCGCGCTCGTGCAGGTCGAGCAGGGCGCCGCGCTGTTTGGCTTCACGCGCTTCCTCGGGGCTGCTGTAGGTGACCTTGGGCAGCGGAATGCCAAGCTTCTGCGCGACCGCGCGCACCGCCTCGGGGAAGGTGATGTTTTCGATCTTCTGCACGAAGCTGAAGACGTCGCCCGAGGCGCCGCAGCCGAAGCAGTGGTAGAACTGCCGCGTCGCGTGCACCGAGAACGATCCGGTTTTTTCGTTGTGAAAGGGACAGAGGCCGGTGAAGTTCTGCGCGCCGGATTTTTTCAGCTTCACGTACTCGCCGACGATGCGGACGATGTCGGCCTGCTGCTTGACGGTGTACGCGAAATCGCCGGGCTGAGACACCGCACAATTTTATAAACTTACCAGGGAAAGTTCCTAGGCGATTGCAGGCGGAACTAAACGCCGGCAGACGAAATGCTGTGGATAACCTCTGTGTCGCGGTGGAAATGAAGGGTGATGGGCGACAGAAGTACGCTCAGCCACGGCCGCCAAGGTCCTCTTGACGGCTTGCGGCGCGGCTTATCGGCGCCCTTGCGAACCTGTCCGCTGGCTAGTGCACGTCATTCCGCTGCGGCACTTCGAAGCTGAGGTACGAAACGCGTCGCAACTTCGAAAGGTCATCCGACAAGCAGCACTCGTAAATTTCTTGCCAGTGGCGGAGATAGTCTTCGGGCGGCAACTGCGCGTCATCGTGCGTCAGGTACTGGCGCACGTTGATCCAGAAGAAATTCTTGTCGCGCAACGCGGCCGGAAGCTTCCGCACCAGCAGCGTGTCGCGAAACTCCGACTCTGGTATCCACTCGGGGGCCTGGGGGAGATTGTCTTTCATACAAGAACCCCATTCGAGATTGTCGGTAGATTCTCAAGGCGCTTCGCTGCTCACAACAATTAACTGCATTAATTCTGTTGATTACCTGTGGAAAACTTGGCGATAACTTGCGGGAGCGTTGGAAAACCGGGCCGAAATTACAGCCGCTCCACCGTGCCGGTGTCAAGGTGGTAATAAGCGGTCACGATTGCAAAATCACCGCGACGCACGCGGTCGCGGAGGAGGTCGCTGCGGTCGAGCACAGCCTGCGCCACCGCGCGGGCGTCCTGTTTCTCGACGTTGCGCAGGGCATCCTGGCCGCCGCCGTCGATGCCGGCCGAGGCGCCGGAATTTCGGACTGCCTTGATGATTGCCTTAATGTTCGGCGAGCTGGCCTTGTCAATGGAGCACGCCGCCTCGACGGCTTTGCAATGCTGGTGGCCGATGACGATCAGCAAGCAGACACCCAGAAGATCGGCGGCGAATTCGAGGGAGCCGATCGCCAACTTGTCGGCGACGTTGCCGGCGACGCGCACCACGAACAAATCGCCGAGCCGCTGGTCGAAGATGATCTCCGGGGCGACACGGCTGTCGCAGCAAGCCAAGATCATTGCCTTGGGCTGCCGGGCCTGGGCCGCCGCTTCGCGTTCACGCTCCAGATCGCGCGGCTGCGGTTGCCCGCTGCGGAAGCGCTCGTTGCCGGCCATCAGGTCTCTCCAGATCTCTTCGGCAGTCATACTCGCAGCTCCACCACGGTCGCGCCGCCGCCGCCCTCTTGCTGCGGAGGCTCGGCGACGCTGGCGACGTGAGGATGCGACTTCAGATATTCGCGCAGCGCTTTCCGCAGAATGCCCATGCCGCTGCCGTGCACGATGCGGACCTTCGGCAGCCCGGCCAGGAAAGCACGGTCCACGAATTTTTCGACCTCGCGGGTGGCGTCATCCACGTTGCGGCCGATGACGTTGATCTCGGTCGGCGTGGTCAGGTCTTCTTTCTCCAGCGTGACGGAAACGCCGTGTGCGCGGGCGGCTCTGACGGGGTTATCGGCGGCGCGCGCGACTACCTCCGCGATGTCGTCCTGGCGAATCTTCATCGTCATCGCACCAACCGCGACCTCGTACTGGTCGTCGCCCACCCGGCGTTTCACCTGCCCGGTGCGCCCCAGTGATTTCAATTTTACCGTGTCGCCCTCCAGGACGCGCCCCACAACGTGGGGCTGCGCGTGCTGGTCCTCGCGGTCGGCGCCGGTGGTGTGGGCGACGACCGTCTGGTCGAACTGCTCGCGAAACTCGCGCCGCAGCTTGGCAATGCGCCGCTCCGCTTCTTTCGACAGCTTTTGCTGCGCGGCCCGGTCCTGCACCGCCTGCACCGCTTCGCGCGCGTGGTACTCGAAATCGCGCATCAGCGAGGCCAGCTTGTCGTCTAGTTCGCGAATGCGCCCGCGCTGCTCTTTCAAACCCTCGGCGGCGAGACGGTCCTTTTCGCGCTGCAGTTCCTGCTCGCGCGCTTGCAGGCGGCGGCGTTCGGTTTCGGCTTCACGCAGTTCGCCGTGGAGGCGGTCGAGAAATTTGCCGACGTCCTGCGCCTGCGCGCCGAGGCGGGAGCGCGCCGAGCGAATGATGGCCGGATTCAGGCCGAGCCGCTGCGCAATGTTGATGCCCGCCGAGGCCCCGGGCACGCCGACGCGCAGTTCGTAGGTCGGCTGCAGGGTCCGCTCATCGAAGCCGACGGCGGCATTGAGCACGCCCGGCGTATTCGCGCCATACACTTTCAGCGACGTGTGGTGGGTCGAGATCACGCTGGTGCAGCCGAGGCGGCGGAAGTGCTCGGCAATGGCGACCGCCAGCGCCGCGCCTTCCTCCGGATCGGTGGCGGCGCCAAGTTCGTCCAGCAGCACGAGCGAATCCGGCGTCGCGGTGCGCGAGATGAAATCAATGTTGGTGACGTGGGCGGAAAACGTCGAGAGGTTCTGCTCGATCGACTGGTAATCGCCGATATCGGCGAGCACGGCGTCGAACACCGGAAGCTCGGCGCGGTCCGCGGGCACGGGAATGCCCGACTGCGCCAGCAGCGCGAGCAGGCCGATGGTCTTGAGCGCAACCGTCTTGCCGCCGGTGTTGGGGCCGGTGACCACGAGCTGGCGGTGATCCTCCACTCCATCACGCGCAACATCCGGGCCGGCGTCAAGCTCGACCGTGATCGGCACCACGGACTGTGATTTCCCGCGCAGAGTGCGCTCCAGAAGAGGGTGGCGCGCGTCTTTCAAGAACAATTTGCCGGAGGTAAAAGTGACCGCCGCGCACCGGTAATCGTCGGCGAAACGGGCCTTGGCAAATTGCAGCTCGAGTTCGCCCAGCGCGTCGGTGGCGGCCTGGATGGCCCACGACTGCTCGGCCACGCGGCGCGTCATGTCCAGCAGAATGCGGTGGACCTCCTCCTGCTCCTCTTCCAGCAGGCGGACCAGTTCGTTGTTCTGCTCGATGGTTTCCAGCGGCTCGACGAACACCGTTTGCCCGCTGGAGCTGGCGCCGTGCACCACGCCCTGCACGCGCTTTTTCTGCTCCACCTTGACCGGGATCACGAAGCGCTCGCCGCGGATAGTGACCAGCTCTTCCTGCACCGCGCCGCCCTCGGCCAGCCGGCGCAGGTAGGCGTGCAGCGAGTCCTGGATAAGGCGCTTCTGCTTCTCGACCTCGCGGCGGACGCGCGCCAGTTCCGGCGAGGCGCGATCGTCCAGGGTGCCGTCGGGCAGGATCTTGTTGCGGAAGTAGCGAAGAAATTCCGTGAAGTCAGAAATCGCGGCCGAAAGTTCGGTTACCGCCGGCCAGGGATTCCCGGCATCGTCCGTCGCTTGCGCTGGCTCGCCCGGTTTCGGCGCACGCATCGCCGACGGCGGATTCTGCAAGGTATGCCGCCACTCGTCGGCGCGGTCCACCACCAGCACGATATCGCGCAATTGCACGGTTTCCAGCGCCGCGCCTTCAATGCGCGATTTTTCCACCAGCACTCCGGGATCAGTAAGGCCGGAAAAATCGAAGTGGCCGCCGGAGCGCAGGAAGCGCCGGACCTCGGCGGTGAGCTGCTGCTGGCGCTCGATCCACGCCCGGTCGGCGGTCGGCTGCAGCCGCTCCACCCGCGTTTTGCCCAGCGGCGACCAGGCATAGCCGCTCAGCATCGGGCGCAGCGCATCGAATTCCAGCACGCGCGCGCTGGTATGGCGCAGGGATTCCGGCATCCTCGACATGGTAAACGGTTTTGGCTCGCGAGGCACTGAAGGCCAATGACTCCCACCCCATCACGCGCGGCGCGTGACGGGGACCCCGGTCACGGGGCCATGGCCTATCGGCACCTGTGCTCGGGGGCCGGGCCGCGATATGAATTCAGAACGCCACGGTCCCCGGAGGCATTTACCTATGTGGAATGACAAGCCAACTTACCCTCCCAAGAGCTCGCCCACGCCCGAACCTCTGGCGGCAGTGCCGCGGCCTCATGAAACCTCGATGGCCGCGCGCGTCGCCACGCTGCCGCCGCAGAACGTTTCGGTGATCGGCAAGAGCCTCACCCTCACCGGCGACATCACCGGTTCCGAACCGCTGCACGTGGAAGGTCACGTGAAAGGCGCCATCCGCCTGGACACCTCCTACCTGAACATCGGCCCGGAAGCGACCGTGCAGTCCAACGTGGTCGCGCGCGAGGTTGTGGTGCGCGGGTCGGTGGTCGGCAACGTGAATGTCAGCGAGCGCATTGACATCCGCAACGGCGGCTCGCTGGTCGGCGACGTCACCGCGCACAGCGTCAGCATCGAGGAAGGCGCGTATTTCAAGGGCAGCATTGACATGCGGCGGGCGGAATCGGCGCGGCATAAGACGCCTGACATTCAGATTTCTTCCTCCCCCAAGCCGGTTGAGACGGAACACACGAACTCCGTTTCGGCGTAACTGCGAGTACCGAGTACCTGGTACCGAGCAGGACCTTGGTACTCGGTGCTGCGCAGCCGGCAACGAAAGCGCTACCGCCACAATGTCGACGGGTCACCACTGTCGGTGATCGCCATCACGCCGGCATAAATCATGCCTCGCGGGCATTCGGGCGCGATTCCGGGTGCTAGAATTCAGGAGTACCCCATCACGCGCAAAACCGGCGCGCGCTGGGGGCCCCGCCGTACTTTCATCGCGAGGTCGTTATGAGCTTTCCCATTCAGCGCCCGCGCCGCCTGCGCTCCAGCGACGCATTGCGTTCCTTTGTCCGGGAAACCCGCCTTACCCCCGAGGGCTTCATCTACCCGCTGTTCGTCTGCCCGGGCGAGGGTGTGCGCAAGGAAATCCGCTCCATGCCCGGCGTCTTCAACCTGTCGGTTGACGAGGCGGTGAAAGAGGCACGCCAGGTGAAGGCGCTCGGCATTCCGGCCGTCATCCTGTTCGGCCTGCCGGAAAAGAAGGACGAGATCGCCACCGGCGCCTGGGAAGATGACGGCATCGTGCAGCGCGCCACCCGGGCGATCAAGCGCGAGGTCCGCGAACTGATGGTGGTCGGCGACGTCTGCCTGTGCGAGTACATGAGCCACGGGCACTGCGGCATCGTGCAGCAGAAGGCGAGACCGGCGCACCAGGGCGCGCGCGTTGTGGTCACAAAGTCGGTGGGCGCGGCGGTCGAGCAGGCGCTGGCCGACGAGTTCGAGATCGTGAACGACGTTACCCTCGACATCCTGGCCAAGACGGCGGTTTCGCAGGCCAGGGCCGGCATGGACATCATTGCGCCCAGCGACATGATGGACGGGCGCGTGGCCGCGATTCGCAAGGGACTCGACGACAACGGCTTCACCAACACTCCCATCCTCAGCTACGCCGCCAAGTTCGCCAGCGGTTTCTACGGGCCGTTCCGCGAGGCCGCCGATTCCGCGCCGCAGTTCGGCGACCGGCGCAGCTACCAGATGGATCCCGCCAACCTCCGCGAGGCGCTGAAGGAAATCGAGCTTGACCTGGAGGAAGGCGCCGACATCATCATGGTCAAGCCGGCGCTGCCCTACCTGGACGTGATCCGCGCCGCTTACGAGCGCTGCAATGTGCCGGTGGCGGCCTACCAGGTCTCGGGCGAGTTTGCCATGATCGAAGCCGCCGCGCGCAATGGCTGGATCGATCGCGATCGCGTCATGCTGGAATCGCTGACCTCGATCCAGCGCGCCGGCGCCAGCATCATCCTCACCTACTTCGCCAAGGATGCGGCGAAGTTGCTGGCGTAGGGGAGGCAAAACTGACGTTCTGGCAGGGAATTACTTTAAGAACAGCGTCGTCTTAATAGCAGTGTCAATTTTCGCCATTTGGGTCGCGTCCAGCCTGCCGTAATAGTTTGTGAATCTCGACACTTCAATCGCCCGAATCTGCTCACCCTTCGCCATGCTGTCCTTCGTTAAACCGCCGCACTGCTTTGCCAGGAATACGTGACTTGGGTATTGCTTTTTTACGTTCGCAGCGTCAGTCGTAGGGACTACCACCACCACCGGACTGTTGGCGTTGATCGAGTCCCTACTGACGACGATGACAGGTCTAGTCCCTGCTTGCTCGCTGCCTTTTGTCGGATCCAGTGCGGCTTCAAAAACGTCACCGCGAGTGGGCTTTGGCAGCTGTTTGGGGTTGGTGGGTGTCTTGCTCATCCTGTTTCTCGGTTGCCATAAATGCAGCCCAATCACTGTGGGCAAACTCTCGCGCCATAGTGACGGTATCACGCTGATAGTCGGGATCGGTTGCCATCCCGGCAAATGCCGCGTCGATCTCCTCTTCTGACAGGTCCTGGAGCTTCTCCTTGACGGCCTCGACTACCAGCTCGTTCAGGCTTCCGACATCGTTTCTCGCCTTGACAACCCTCCGAGCTTGCTCATACAGGCCGGTAGGCATGCGAATTGTCGTGATCTGATACTTCTTCGCTGGTGTTGGCATATCGTTCTCAATACTATCACAGTTACTGTGCCTTATTCCACTGTTTGCAACATCGTTATCCGATAGCAGCTATGATATAGAAATTGATGTGGACCGCTCTGCCATCAAGATGCCGGCCACGCGCTGTTCGCGGACGGGTCGGAGCGGTTCAACCTGGTGGTGCAGCGATTCCTCGAGGGTGCGCGGGCCAGGTAACTACGTCGCCGTTTCGGCTTTGCTCCTGAGCTTGCAGCGCGTAGCTGCCAGCTCCACGATCTCGCCGATCAGTTGCGTGTAGGTTCTGCCGGACTTGCGCGCGGCCATGGCGAATTCCTGCGCGCTGGAAAGCCAGGGATTGGGATTGGCCTCGATCACGTACACGTCGCCCTTGGGCGAGAGCCGCATGTCAATACGCCCGTAATCCCGAAGCTTGCACGCGCGGTACGCGTTGAGCGCGGTCTGGGTCAGCCGCTCGGTGGTTGCCTCATCCAGGTCTTCGGCGGGCGCGGACTTGGTGAGCTTGTACGCCTCGGTGTCTTTTTCGAACTTCACGTTCTGGGTGGCAATGCGCGGCACGCCCTTGGGCAGCTTGGAAAGATCCAGTTCCACCAGCGGCAGCGCCTCGGCGCGCTCATAGCTGCCGAGCACCGCGCCGTAAATTTCGCGGCCTTCGATGTACTCCTCGATCAGCGCCGGGCAGTCGAACTCTTCCTGGACGTACTCGATCCGCTCCATCAGTTCCTTCACGCTGCCGACCAGCGCCTTGTCGTCAATCCCGATGGAGCCGTCTTCCCACATCGGCTTCACGATCAACGGAAAGGAGACGTCGTCGGCATGCTCGGTGCGGCCTTTCCAGGCGGTCGCGAAGTAGGGCGTCCGAATTCCGTGGAAGGCAAAAAGTTTCTTGGCCACCGCCTTGTCCTGCGCCAGGAAAAGGCCGTGCGGCCCGGAACCGGTGTAGGGAAGGTCCAGCAGGTCAAGGTAGGCGGTGATGTTCATGTCCTTGGTGTCGTCGCCGGCGAACGATTCGGTGAGATTGAACACCAGGTCGGCGCCGCATTTGGCCAGCGCCGACAGCGACGCCGGCCGTCCGTCCACCACCTGGTAGAAGGGCTCGTGGCCGAGCTTCTCCAGCGCCTCGAAGATCTCTTCGCGGTCGTGTTTCTCCTTGCGGCGCGGCTTGGCGCCTTTCTTGCGCCGTACCCGCTTCTCGACTGCTGGTTCCGCGGACTCTTCTTCCCACACGTCGTAGAGCACCGCGATCTTCAACTTGGCTCCGTTCATAACTGCCTCTACGGCTGCGCGAACTTTCCGCGCGCCAGGTAATTCATCGCCAGGGCGGTTGCGTACACCGTGATGTCGGTCAGGTGTTCGGCCTCGCGTGCCACTTCCACCCGCAGCGCCAGTTGCTCCACCCTCGCTTGTATCGATTCTACGAGTTTCTTGATGATCGGCCGCCGCACCCCCGACCAGTATGTCACCTTGTCGGTCAGCAGCTTGCGATGCTCGCGCAGAAACTCGGCGGCGCTGCGCACGCCTTTGCGCTTGCGCTTCGACGCAATGAAGATGTCGATCAGATCTGAATCCAGCGCGAGGTCGGAAAAGGAGTTTTCGTCGGCCATCATCTGCTGGTAGAAATCGCCGACCGTAGCCCGCATGTCCGCCACGGTTATGTCGGTGTCGCCCTTCGCGCGCAGCGGCGGCGTGTCGCCCAGCTTGTGCGCGATCCGGTTCATGTACTTCAGCTTCGCCAGCGCCGGCCAGCCGCGATAGCGGGTGCGCCAGCGCGACCCCGGCGTCAGCCAGACGGCAAAGGTCTCGGCAAAGTCTTCATCGGGATGCTTCTGCGCGTACCAGCCCGCCATATGGCGCACATAGCTGCGCGAGAAGGGAACCGGCCGGTAATTGTCGCGATAGGCGCGCCGGAACGAGCCGAACAGCTGCCGCCACTCCGGCGTCTTGTAAAGCTGGTAGGCGTAGTTGAAGGCGTGGCCCGCTTCGTGGCGCAGGTACATCATGATCTCGCGCGCGTCCTCGAGATCGTTCATCTCCCGTTCCAGTTTGGATAGCTGCGGGTTGGCGAGGTAGAACGGGATGCCGACCACCGGCTCGCCCGATGGACATCCCCACTCGTCGGTCAGGTAACACGGCGGGCGAAACTGCTTCAGCCCTTTGCGTTCGCACTCGCCATAGAGTTGCTGGACGAAGCGCTCCAGCGGCGAGCCGTCGAGGCGCAGGCCGAGGTCGCAAATTGGCTTGTTGAGTATTTCCTGTACGTCCGCCGGAGCTGTTTCAAACGCACGCACAAGATTTTTGCGCTAGACGGCGACCGGCTGGGCCACCACCTGCGCAATCGCCTCCAGCAATGCCCGTTCACCCAGGCGCGAATCCAGCGAGACGTCCACGGCCGGATGGCGTCCGCTGGCATGCAGCACGATCACACTCGCCGCCGGGTTGCCCTTCTTCACCATGTACGGCAGGTGATGGCGGTCATCGCGCGTCAGCGTGTGGCCGAGGATCGCGATATCGAACCCGCCTGCCTTTACTGCCGCTTCCATGGCCTTTCGGCCCTCGATGGGTACCACCGCATAGCCTGCCTGGTTGAACAGCTTGGTCTGTGTGGACAGAACTTTAGCATCGGCTTCGCAATACAAAATCGCCGTCTTGCTCATCTACAACCTCCCACCCACACAGAACCTGGTGCAAGTGTAGCCACATTGGGGCGGCGGTTTCGAGATAACGGCAGGTCAGCTACTTACGATGTTGGTTCGGGGAAGAGTCGATGGCCGATGGTCGATGGTCGTTGGCCGCCGAACCTCTGAATTGCCAGTAGTCACGAGTCCGCGTGAAATCCGTTCCTGGCGTTCAGCGTGCGGCTCATCGTGGCCGCACTCCTTCGCGAATCGTAATACCGTGTCGTAAAATCCTTGGTTTGCGGTTCCGCTCAAATTCCTGGTAGTACGGAGACTCGACGTGGCAGACAAGATTTATGACGTAGCCATCATCGGCAGCGGCCCGGCCGGCTATACCGCAGCCATCCGCGCCGGGCAGTTCGGACTGAAAGTCGCCCTCATCGAGAAGGACAACAAACTCGGCGGCACTTGCCTGCACGTGGGCTGCATCCCCACCAAGGCGCTGCTGTTCAATGCCGAGGTCTGGGACCACCTCAAGGCGGCGCAGGAATTCGGCATCGAAGACGTGGGCACGCCCAAGCTGAACTGGGGCACGATCCAGCAACGTAAGAACAAGATCGTGACCAAGCACGCCAAGGGCCTGGAATTCCTGATGCGCAAGAATAAGGTTGAGACCCTCACCGGCTTCGGCCGCCTGACCGGCCCGGCGAAGAACGGCGTGCTCGAAGTTGAGCTGGATACCGGTGCGGCTGGCGGGCGCAGCGTCGTAAAAGCGAAAAACGTGATTGTCGCCACCGGCTCGGGCGCGCGCATGCTTCCCGGCACGGCGCCGGACGACCGCATTCTTACCAACATCGAGATTCTCAGCCTGGGCGCGATTCCCAAGTCGCTGATCATTGTCGGCTCGGGCGCCGTCGGCGTGGAGTTCGCCTCCATCTACAACTCCTTCGGCGCCGACTGCACCGTCCTTGAAATGCTGCCGCGGATCGTGCCCTTGGAAGATGAGGACATTTCCAAAGAGCTCGACCGCGCATTTCGCAAGCGCGACATCAAGACCCACGTGAACGCTTCGGTAAGCAAGGTGGACAAGACGAAAGACGGCGTGTCGGTCACGTTCGAGGTGGGAGGAAAAGCGCAGACAGTCGAGGCCGAAAAGGTGCTGATCGCCGTCGGCCGCAAGCCGCTCACCGACAATATCGGCCTGGAGAAGACAAAGATCAAGGTCGAGCGCGGCTTCATCCACGCCGATGGCTGGATGCAAACCGCCGAACCGGGCATTTATGCCGCCGGCGACATCGTGGCCGGCATGCCGCAACTGGCGCACGCCGGATTTATTGCGGCCAAGGTCGCGGTGGCGCACATGGCCAAGAAAAACGCCAAGCCGATCGATCGCAGCCGCATTCCCGCCTGCACCTACTGTCATCCCGAGATCGGCAGCGTCGGCATGACCGAGGCGGCCGCCAAACAAGCGGGGCGGCAGGTGAAGCTGGGGAAATTCCCGTTCACCGCCAACTCGCGCGCATCCATCGTCGGAGCGCATGAGGGGTTTATCAAAGTCGTCTCCGACGCCAAGTACGGGGAGATCCTCGGTGTGCACATCATCGGGCCGTCGGCGACCGAGCTGATCGCCGAAGCGGTGGTGTCCATGGAAATGGAAGCCACGGTCGAGGACCTGATGTACACCATTCACGCCCACCCGACACTCTCCGAGGGCATGCTGGACGCAATGGAAAGCGTGGAAGGTCTGGCGATAGACTTTTAGCCGCTGAGGACACAGAGGATTCTTGCTTATCCGTTTGCTTGCCCCCATTTCCTCTGTGACCTCTGTGGCTAGTTTCTTATGATTATTTCCGTCGTCCAACTCGGAACCCTGGATTACGCCACCGCGCTGCGCTTGCAGCAGCGGCTGGTCGAGCTGCGCAAGAACAACGAGATTGCCAACGTTCTGCTGTTGCTGGAGCACACGCCGGTGATCACGTTGGGGCGCAACGCACGGCGGAACAACGTGCTCGCCTCCGATGAATTGCTGAAGCAGCGTGGTGTCGAGCTGTTCGAGTGCGACCGCGGCGGCGACGTCACCTACCACGGGCCGGGGCAACTGGTCGGCTACCCGATCTTCGATCTGCGCAGCTTTCTCGGCCCGGACGGGCAGAAGAAAACGCTGGGCGCGGTGGATTATGTGCGGCGGCTGGAAGAAGCGCTGGTCCGCACCTGCGCCGATTTCGGCATCCCGACCGAGCGAGTGGCCGGCATGACCGGAGTTTGGACGCAGATCAATGTGGCGCGGGCGCCCTCGCCCGCGGAGTCGCAAGCCAAGATCGCCGCCATCGGCGTGCACATTTCGCGCGGCGTCACGTCGCACGGCTTCGCGCTGAACGTGAACACCGATCTCGAGAATTTCAATCTCATTGTCCCCTGCGGCATCTCGACCAGGCCGGTCACCTCCCTTCAGCGGGCGCTGGGGCGTGCGATTGCGCTCGACGAAGTCGCGCAGTCGGTGGCGCGCAACTTCGGGCGCGTATTCAATTCGCAGATCGTCTGGGTGGATTCGCTTGATGCCCTGCTTGGCCGTTCGGTCGGTGTCCCTGCGCGTGCGCCGGAAGAGCTGCGCAAGATGGCGGGCGAAGAAGACACCTTCTGGACCTAGGCACATCAGCCGTCCCTACGGGACTCCCATCTGACTGTCGTTGAACCCGGCAGTAAACTGCCGGGCTACTTTCATTCCGTCCCGTACGGGACGGCGTGAGAACAGCCCGCTGCTTCAGTGGCAGGAGGCGACGGCAAATGCGTCCGAGACACCTCTGCAAGAAACTCGTTAGTGCTCTTCTCGAATAAGTCGATCCGGCCGTCGCCAATCTGCGACACAACTCTGTAGACTTCATCGTTTAGAATCTCAGGCATGCACAACCCTCACAGTTTCAAGATCATTTGCCCTAGAAGCTGGCAGAATGGATGAAGTAGCGCGGTAATTTCTGTCTTCTCTTCTTCAGTTCGCCCGAACACAAACGGCTTGTTCGCTTCTACGTTTACTATGCCAAGGCGCTTGCCGCTAACGCGGATGTTAAGTGAACCAAAACTCTTGAACGACTTTCCCTCAAAATAAGCTCGTAATTCTTCTACTACTGTCTTTGGCAGATTTCGTGGGTACTTAAAGTGGTCTAGGTCGTCGATTACGATCGTTTCATTGAGTAAGAACGCGAGTGGGGCTCCAGGCAGGGACTTACGATCGGATTTGTGTTCGCGTCTTTCTTCCACTGGAAGTACGAAGTCCTCTCTACCTTTATCGTCTGCATATTCCTCAAGTGCCAAGAACCACGGATATCGGTCCAAGCTGCCGAAAGTAAATTTGAGTCTCCCTTTCAGTTCTGGCAGTGCAGTCTTTGGATACGCTCGCATATAATTGCAATTCACCTCAAGGCCATCCACATGGGCGTTGTGCTCGCGAACGGCACCTTGAATTGAACGAAGGACCTGAACGATGACTTCTCTCTTGCTGGTTAGGTCTTCAGAAACTACATACACAGCCGCCATCGTGGCGGCAACTTGTTTTCCGTAGTTATGGAGAAATCTTCTGCGTGCGAGGTTGTGTTTGCTCTCCAACGCTTTCTCGTATCTTTGGCGCTGGATTCGAGCCCCATGCAAGAAATAATCCAACACAGGCGTAAATGGCGGCGACGGGTAGTTCTGACGATCGAATAGTCGCAAAAACAAGAACTTCAAGAAAATGGCCATGCCCCAGGCGACCACGACAACGACGGCTAACGTTAGGAACCCGATGACATAAACTAGCAGAACCTGTTGCTTTTCGATGCTTGGGTCTATGGCCTTCAGATCCCCAATAAACAAGGCGAAAGCGCCCACAATAACCCAGATGAAGTTCTTGACTCGGGGGGAATCCTTTAGATCCGTCTCTTCGAAGGAACCTCGCCAGCCATCAAATGCATAGAAGATGCCTAAGGCTGCGCCGATCAGAAAAGCGAGAAGTTCGAACTTTCCTTGAAGCATCCGACTCTCTTGACCGCACACTCGAAAAGGCAGCGAAGCGCCGAGAGTGCAACCAAAATAGGTATATGAGGTCTTGAAGGCAGGGAGATTACCACACAGAACACACGTTCAACAAGAGTTCTTGTTAGTTGTTCTAGATCCAGAACAAGAAATGCGCTCGGGGGATGAACTACTTGCCGGAACCGGAGCGGACAAATTCATCAGTGGTCGTTTTCAGCAATTCCAAATTGCCGCCGTCGATCTCTACAACATCTCTGTAGACATCATCGCGCAATATTTCTGGAGACGATGAATCGTCCGTTTCGGTTAGAGCGTCGACGTCAACCGGGATTGCAGCCTGAGCGTTCATCTTCGTCTCCAACTTCCGTCGATCAATATTTTGACCGGGGAACCATACTGATTTCGACACCTGAAGTCAACCGACGGGTGCAATATTAGTTCGGTCTCCATTGAGGATCAACGTCCCAAAAGTACAGTGAACCAAAAGCAGCACGACTCTTGCCAAAAAGCCAACTGGGGCTAAAGCAAGGCAAAGCCTTGGGCAATCACCATGATCCGACATAAACGGCGGTCCCGCAGCTAAAGCCCTTGGTCGTTGACAGAGGAAAATCTTTGCGCACAGTGGAAATTCTGTTCTCCCTCTGCCCAAATTCTTCTGGCCTTTATGATACACGTTCCCGCTGAAATGCTGTCTTTTCGGTCCCCGCGCGGGGCATAGCACGCGCGGAAACTTGATGCCCGCGCCCCACGCCCCGCCCGCCCGCACGACAACCCGCGCGCGCGCACACCAGCGCCGACCTCCGCCCCGCCCGCACGCGCCCGCTCGCGTTTATCGCTATTCACTGAGTAGCACACATATGTTTACTGCAAGGATAAGGGTGTAGGAATTTCCCCGCGCCAATAGCTATCCCCGGCTCCCATCTGACTGTCGTGAATCCGGCAGTAAACTGCCGGGCTACTTTCATTCCGTCCCGTACGGGACGGCGTGAAAATAGCCCGCCACTCCAGTGGCGGGACATGACGGCAAATTCGTACGAGTCCCGTAGGGACGGCTGAAATCCTGCCCGCAGTGTGCCATTTCGTTGGGCGGTGCAATAATGTCCGCTCACGGTCATGGCCAAGAAACGTTCCGGCAAATCTAACAATTCCGGAAAGCAGGCGAGCGCGCTCCAGCACTCGGACGTCGCGCGCGCCTCTGACCAGCGCTGCTACACCATTCCCGACTGGCGGCTGGAGAAGCCGGATTTCAAAATCGAACAAGTGCGCGAGGGCGACGAGGTCCACTACATCGTTCATGGCGACCTCAGCCAGCCGGCGCCGCCGATCCGCGAATCGAAATATCTTTCGCGCCAGCAGCACATCGAAATCTACCGCTGGATGCTGCTCAACCGGCGCATGGAAACGGCGCTGGAAAATCTCTACAAGCAGGGCAAAGTAGTCGGCGGGGTGTACTTCGGGCTGGGGCAGGAGGCGTGCTCGTGCGCCTCGACGTTCGCGCTGAAAAAAGACGAGTGGATGGGCCCGATGATCCGCAACCAGGGCTCGCTGCTGGTCAAGGGGTTCTCCGCGCGCGACATCATGATGCAGTACATGGCCAAGGCGGGCTCGCCCACGTTCGGCAAGGACGCCAGCTCGCACTTCGGCGACATCCGCGAGCGCAACACCGTGGCGCCCATCTCTACCCTCGGCGACCTGATTCCCGTGCTCACCGGCGTGGCGCTGGGCGCGCGCCTGCAAGGGTGCAATATCGCGGTCATGACCTACGTCGGCGATGGCGGGCAGTCTACCGGCGTCACCTACGAGGGGCTGAATTTTGCCGCCGTGCAGAGGCTCGGGCTGGTGCTGTTTGTCGAAAACAATATCTGGGCGTACTCCACGCCAACCGACGAGCAGTTCCTCGTGAAGGACCTGGCGGAGCGCGCGATTGCCTACGGCATTCCGGGCGTGATCGTGGACGGCACCGACGCCTGCCAGGTGTACGACGCGGCGCATGAGGCCTGCGAGCGCGCCCGCCGCGGCGAGGGCCCGACGCTGATCGAGGCCAAGATGATGCGCATGAAGGGCCACGCCATCCACGACGCGGCGCAGTACGTGCCGCGCCCGCTGTTCGAGTACTGGACGCGGCGCGACCCGATTGCGCGCTTCGAAAATTACCTGGTCAACGCCAAGAAGTGGCTCACGCGCGAGGAAAACGAAAAACTGATTGCGGAGGTCGAGCGCCAGTTGGACGAAGACCGCGAATTCGCGGTGAATTCACCGATGCCCGACCCCGCGACGACGCCGCTCGAGGTGTGGTGCGAGGGCTGCCACGAGGTGAAGCTGAAGTACGCGGTGCCGCAGTATCCGAACGAAAAGAAATCCGCCGGACGCAAGCATGTCGAGGCGGCGGGACATTTGAAATAGCCTTGAGAAACGCCATGTCGCTTTTTACAGTCTTTTGCGAATACAAAGGCGGCACGTACATCCGTCAGGTGCGTGCTCCGTCGGCTTCTGCCGCCGTCGAAAAATGGTTAACTGATCTCCGGCCCGGAGACATTCGCGGAATCAGCACAAAAACTCGAGAGTCGATGCTTGCGTCGATCACTGACATGAGCTCGATGCCGGTCGTACCTATCAGCGCATGCGACGGAGTGTGGTGTTGGTCCGCAAATAATGTCCTGATTCATTTAGTTAACACGTATGACCCAGCACGCGGTAGGCGCTTAAGAGATCATCGGCGAAGAGTTGAAGTTGCCGAGGATCGACAAGATTTGCGGGCTGTTCGGCGCGCTCGACGCGAATCGAAACGAGTCCTGATCCGCGTTGATCCGCGTTAATCCGCGGTTGTGGTTTTCGGCTACTGAAACCGAAACTGAAACTGAAACTCATGCCAGAAGTCACTTATCTCGAAGCCATTCGCCAGGGGATCTGGGAGGAGATGGAGCGCGATCCCAGCGTCTTCTGCATCGGCGAGGACATCGGCGTTTACGGCGGCGCGTTCAAGGTCACCGAAGGCTTTGTCGACCGCTTCGGGCCGGAGCGCATCATTGACACGCCGATTGCCGAGTCGGCCATCGTGGGCGCGGCCTTCGGCGCGTCGCTCACCGGAATGCGGCCCGTCGCCGAATTCCAGTTCATGGACTTCATCGGCTGCGCCTTCAACCAGATCGTCAACATGGTCGCCAAGGCGCATTTTCGCTGGGGCGCGCCGGCGCCGCTGGTCTTACGCGGGCCCTCCGGCGGCGGCGTGCATGGCGGGCCGTTCCATTCGCAGAATCCCGAGGCGTGGTTTGTGCACGTGCCGGGGCTGAAGGTGGTCTGCCCGGCGACGGCCTATGACGCCAAGGGGCTGATCAAGTCGGCGATCCGCGATAACAATCCCGTCATATTTTTCGAGCACAAATTTCTCTACCGGCGCATCAAAGAAGAGCTGCCCGAAGGCGATTACACGGTCCCGCTCGGCCAAGCTCGCGTGGCGCGCCAAGGGCGGCACGTTTCCGTGATCACCTACGCGGCCATGGTGCATACGGCGCTGGAAGCCGCGGAAACATTGGCGAAAGAAGGCATCGAACTGGAAGTGGTGGACCTGCGCACGCTGCTACCGCTGGACCGCGAAGCGATTGCGGCGACGGTCAAGAAGACCAACCGCGCCATCATCCTGCACGAAGATGTTCGCACCGGCGGCATCGCAGGCGAGGTGGCGGCCATCATTAATGAAGAGGCGTTCGACTGGCTGGACGCGCCCATCGTGCGCATCACCTCGAGGGACACGCCGGTGCCGTTCTCGCCGCCGTTGGAGGCATGGTTTCTGCCGAATGCCGCCGATGTCGCGCGCGAGGCGCGAAGGCTGATGGCGTATTAGTCTTCAGTCGTCGGTCGTCAGTCTTCAGGAAAACGGATCTGCGCGTTGCCTGGCGACTGAAGACCGAAGACTGAAGACTGAAGACTGAAGACTTATAATGTCCGGTTGCGGATGGGGTGTCCGCGCGCCCTGTAGCGGTGATCCCGCTCTGATTTTGCGAAAGAAGGACGACGATGCCGACTGACGTTGTCATGCCCCAGATGGGGGAATCGATTTTTGAAGGCACCATCACCAAGTGGCTGAAGAAGCCGGGCGATAAGGTGTCGCGTGACGAACCGCTGTTTGAAATTTCCACCGACAAGGTTGATGCCGAGATTCCGTCGCCGACGGCGGGCGTGTTGAAGGAGATCAAGGTTCCCGAAGGCACGACCGTGCAAGTGAACACGGTGGTGGGGACGATCGCCGCCGAGGGCGAAGCTGCGGGCGCGCCCGCCGCAGCGCCGCAACCCCAGGCCGCCGCGCCGGCAACTGCGAAACCCGAAGCCGCGCAGCGCGCGCCGGAGCCCGCGAAAACCGCCGCGAAGACAACCGCCGGCGAAGAGCAGGAGGACGAGTCCACGGTCCTGCAATTCCCGCACGGGCAGGGCGAAGAAGGCGAACGGATACGGTCGTCGCCGCTGGTGCGCCGCATCGCGCGCGAGAACAGCATTGATCTGAACCAGGTGCAGGGCACCGGCCTCGGCGGACGGATCACGAAGGAAGACATCGTCCGCTTCGTCGAGCACCCCGCCCAACGCCCGGCGGCGAGCGCGCCGGCGTACCAGCCCGGATCCGCGGCCCCGGCGATGCCGTCGCAGCAGCCCATCGCCATTCCCGGCGAAGTGATGCCGATGTCGGCGATGCGTAAGAAAATCGCGGAGCGCATGGTGCAGTCGAAGCGCACCAGCGCGCACGTGCACAGCGTTTTTGAAGTGGACCTGTCGCGCGTCATGGCCATCCGGCAGCGCGAGAAGGCGAGCTTTGAACAGCGCACGGGCACGCGGCTGACGATGATGCCGTTCTTCTGCCGGGCAGCCATCGAAAGCATCCGCAACTGGCCGATCGTCAACGCGTCGGTCGAGGGCGACAACCTCCATTACCACCGCAACGTGAACCTCGGCATCGCGGTGGCGCTGGATTGGGGGCTGATCGTGCCGGTGATCAAGCGCGCCGAGGAACTGAATTTTCTCGGCATCCAGCGGGCGATCATCGATCTCGCCGAGCGCGCGCGCAGCAAGAAGCTGCTGCCCGATGAGGTCGCGGGCGGCACCTTTACGGTCACCAATCCCGGCAGCTACGGGCAGATGTTCGGATTGCCCATCATCATGCAACCGCAGGTAGCGATTCTGGGCGTCGGCTCGATCAAGAAACAACCGGTGGTGATCAGCGACGAGAACGCCGGCGATTCCATCGCGATACGATCCATCTGCCACATCATTCTCGGCTACGATCACCGCGTGATCGACGGCGCGGTGGGCGACCAGTTCCTGCGCGACGTAGCCAGGTACCTGGAAAACTGGAACGAGCCGCTGGGGTAGGCGCCAGTCCTCAGTCTTCGGTCGCCAGTCGTCAGTCGTCAGCGAAAAAAGACCGCCCGAGAAGTGGCCTGAAGACTGACGACTGGACACTGAAGACTGAAGACTATTTCGTTTTCGCCCAAGCGGAGGCGTTCAGGCACTGCACGGTGCCGTCGATGATCTGGCCGAGACCGCCGCGGAAGTTCTCCACGTCGACAATGTCTTTCTTGCTCACGGCTTCGGTGATGGCGAGCGCCGAGGCCACGAAGTTGAGCGCGGCTTCCTTCTTGTCGCTGCCCGCTTTGCTGCCAAACAGGCTTTCCACGCCTTGCACGACAGCGGGCACGAAGGCGATACCGCGCAGAAGAGTTGCCAGGAAATTCATGGTTGCTCCTTGCATGAAGAATCGGGTGTTGTGGAATTGGGTGACCCGGTGATCGGGTGATCGGGCGATCTGGAATCAAGTTCGTTAAGGCGGTTGTCTCGGTACACGCGCAGCAGTTTGTCCGCGTAATGGGAGTCCGTGGCCCAGTGAGCGGCCAGGGCACGCGCGAAGGCTTCCGGATCGCCGCCGCAGGCGCGGGCTCCGGCGTAGCACTGCGCCGTAGCGATGAGGCGGTCGCGGTCCGCAAAACAATCTTCCATCGAGTCGTAGCGCGCGAATTCCGCGCTGACGCGCACATCGCGGCCGTTCACATGTTCCAGCGTCGGGTAAGCGACGCGCGCGTGATCGCCGTGCGCTTTGATGCCGAAGTAGTTGTGGGCATCCCGGCTGAGCCGGGACTGTCCCCAGTTGCTCTCCAGGGCTGCTTGCGCGACAGTGATCCCGGGCGGAAATCGGCTGGTGCGAGAGCAGGCGAGGGCTGCGCGGGTGGCGGCAGCCAGAAATTCTTCCTTGGTCATCGGGTCACCGCATCCGGAAATAAGTCAGGCCGACGTGAAGCAGCGTGAGCAGGCCGGCAAGCAGGCCACCGATGCCGGTGAAACGCTGCACAACGCGCTCGTGGCGTTCCACGCGGGCGGTAAGTTCCTGGATGCAGCCGGGCTTGCCGTTGCCCAGCAGCCATCGCATGTTGGTTTTGATTTCGGCAAGGTCTGCCAGCACCTGGCGCTCGAAATCGGTTACGACGATTTCATGCATACATGAGTCCTGTGGGTAAGTGTCGGGCCGAAAGCTACAAGGGATAGTCCACGTGCAGCAGCACGGAGTCGCGCGAGTAGCGCGGCGGCGCCGAGCCGTCGTAGGGACGGAGATAAAAGTCCTGCACGCGCGAAAGGCGCGCCAGGTACGCGATTTGGCCGGTATAGCGGCCGATGAGGTTGCGGTCGTTGTCGGGGCCCCAGCCGGCATCGCTGCGGCGCACTTCGAGCCCGCCCCCGGGGGGCGGATCGGCATGCGTGTCGATCATGACCGAGGTCGAAGTGACGTCAATCACCTCGGCCTCGGTCAGCGGCGGTAGCAGGGCGCCATTGGCGGGGGCGGTTGCAGCTTGTTCGGGAACGGCGGCGTTGGCGGCCGTCCCGAATTCGAAGGCGAGGGGCGCGGCGGAGTCGTTGGCAAACTTGATGACGTAGCGGGCGTTGTCGCCGGCGAGGTCAGTGGCCTCGATCTCTACCTCGCGCACGATCGCGCGGAAATTAGCCGCACGCGAAGGGACGTTGACGGCAAGCGCATCGCCGGGCACAACGTCGGACGCGCCGCCCGGGAGGAAGCCGCTCCAGGCGGCATACTCGCCCGACCAGGCCGGCAGCGTGCTGTCGTCGAGAAACGCCAGCGCGGCCTGTTCGCAATCATCGGTGGTACGGGCGGGCGGAGCGGCCAACGAGATTACCTGCCCGCGCACGCCGTCGTCCGTCCCCGCGGTGTTGGCGGCGATGCTGGCGGGATCACAAACGCGCGCGACGGCACGTCCCGACGAGCGGTAGCTGACGATGATCTTCTCGTTCGCGGCCGGCACATTGGCGGAGAAGAACGAGAGTTCCCCCGTGCTGTAGACGCCGCACTCGGCGCCGTCGGAGAGCGCGCCCACGAGCCGGGTACGATAACTGCCTGCCAGCTTGCAGCTTCGGACCTCGGCATCGACCGCGCGCAAGATGCGGGTGAAAGCGACCGACGCATGCAGCCCTGCGCCGGCCGCGCTATTCATCAGCGCGTAGGCGCAGTAATCCGGCGCGGCGGGCAGGGAGTCGTCGAATAGCACCGTGGATGCCGCCACGATGGTGGGCGGATTGTTGGGATCGATGTCGTGCACTTCCAGGACGACGCGCACCGCGGAAACGTTCGCTGCGCCGCCGCGCCCCGCGCCGGCCGGATGCGGCGAGGAATGAAACGTCTGGCCCCGGCGATAAATCTCCGGGGCGGAAATGCGGGTGGTCAGCACGTAACGAT
>JAIQGF010000023.1:46671-76473 GCA_020072845.1 Terriglobia bacterium | reverse complement strand
AACTTGTTCCCAGCTCGGATGGAAATCACAGCCTACAATCATCATCGAAGGCTCCTTCTTCCCCTGCGTCTTTAGACCCTCAGTCCAAGACGCTGCTAGGGTATGCTCGGAGCCTTCGCTCTTATCCAATCAACCCTTCGCGGTTTTCGAAGGGTGGGAACACGAATCTTGACAGCATGTGCTTGGGTTCGCGGGATCGATTTCCTGAGTTTTGCTCAAACTGACACGAGGCAAGAACATGAACGTCCCACTGGCTAGACATTTCGTAATAGTGGCGGCCTTAATGAGTGTAGTGTCGCCCATCGACGCCAGCGCGCAAGTGCAAACCAAGACTCCTCGCATTCATTCTGCCGAAGGCCCTCGCGCCGACTACGTCCGCTCCGGCGTGGACGCTGCAGCACGCACCGCCAAAGATGATCGTATGCGGCATTTCTTTTCTAATCCGTTGGCTGACCCAATCGCAACCGATCCCACACCGAAGACCGCAACCGTGTCGGTGACGGTCGACTCGGCGGCTCCGAAAGAAGGATTGCCGGTCAGCGGTGCAGACGTGGTCTTGATCGGCCGTGTGACCTCGTCCAGCGGCTTCGTGGCACCCGACAAAACAGGAGTGTATTCCGAATTCACCGTCACGGTTGCGGAGGTTCTGAAGCAGGACGGGAGCGCGCCGATCGCAACCGGATCAGCAATTGTGGTTACCCGTCGTGGTGCAGATGTATATTTCCCCTCGGGTCACGTCCGCCGCATCATTTTCGCCGGTATGGGCTTTCCCAAGGATCAGACGGATTACGTGATGTTCCTGCGAAAATCGAGCCCGACGGGCAGCGACTACGTACTCTCCACTGCCTATGAACTCACAGCCGGTTCAATATTCGCGCTGGATGACGGTGAGCAGTTCGACCAGTACGAGGGCGCGAACACAACAACGTTTCTGGCGAACCTCCGCAGCCAGCTCAGCGCGGTGCCGCATCTTGCACTTCGGCCCACTGACGTACTGATCGACCGAAAGACCGATCGAACCGACGGACCGCTACTGCGCCTTCGCCTGCGGGAGCTGCTTCTCGAAAACCACTTTCTGGTCCACCGACCCCTGCTCGGTTGCGATGTGGCGATCGATGGTCAGCACTTTCTTGTCGGGTGAAAGCGACCACCGGCTGGTCCACTTGACCGGCGGCGCGTTGCTCGACGCCATCGGCCGGATCCGCCCCTCGAACACCAGCACCGCCCCCGACCAGTACACCCGCGCCAGGTTTTCCGTGTCCGGCCCGGTCTCCAGGACGTGCTCTTCGCCATCGGGCGTGACGTCCACGCGCGTGATGTGCCCGTCCTGCTCGTACTGCATCTCCACCTTCGCTCCCAGGTGGCGGATCAGGTAGCGCGCCGCCTGCGGCACTTCCAGCCCTCCGAAATTGCTCTTCTCCAGGTCCACGTTCCATGTCCCGGTCAAGTTCGGCTTGGCGGGAGCTTGCGCCAGGGCAGCCGCGGCGGCCATCAACACCAACGACAAACGAAAAAGGCGAAGCATGTAGGCATGATACCGCGCCTGGCCTATCCGCGCTTCAGTTGAAAAGGACGAACGGAGCGGCGATGAGAATCATCACCGCAACCACGGTGCAGGCCGCGCAGGCTTCGGTTAAAAAGCTCTGCGGGTAGAGCTCTCGGTACACCTTCCAGAAATACCGCGCCTTGGAACGCGGCGGATCATTCGGATCGAACGGTCTGGCGGCGTAGGCATCAGACGAGATCTTGCCGAAGATCATGTAGGCAAGACCCATGAATACAAAGAACGCCGATATCAGGTAAGGTCCCATATCTGTCTCAATAGTGCGCGCGTCGCCGACGGTGCATGGCAGAATCCGGAGGAACCGTTATGAGGGGGTATAAGTCGGTTCCTCCGGCTCTGGTTACAAATGGCCCGTGGCCCTGTTCAAATCCGGAGGAAGCGGGATGAGGGATAGGAGAAAGCTTCCTCCGGCGGCGCAGTGCGGCCCTTGGTCCCCAGGCCCTACGGTGCCTGGATCGAGGCACTTCCGGGCGGCCGTGTGCGCCTAACCTTTTGCATGCTCCTTGGCGCGAGTAAGCAGGTCTTCAACTTTCTGGCGTTCCGGATAATTCGGGTTCGTCTTCAGCAACTGCTCCCAGGCTGCGATCGCTCCCTTGGTGTCCTTCTTTCCCTGCCACTTCACGATCCCGGTGTTGAACAGGGCGTTGGGATGATTCGGTTTGTAGGAAAGCGATTTCTCGAATTCCGCCAGCGCCTTGTCGGAATCGCCCAGGTAAAACATCGCCGTACCCATGTCGGTGCGGACGTCGGCATTGCCCGGCGTGATCTTCAGCGCCCGCTGGTAATACTCGATCGCTTTGGGATAAAGCTGCGCGTCGTAATACAGGTTGCCGACTTTGGCCAGCGTGTCGGCATCCTTCGGATTCCTCTGCAGGGCTTCCAGCATGGGCTGCGCCGCTTTGTCCACCATCTCGGGCGAATTGCCGCCGCCCGGCACGCCGCCAAATCCCGGGATCTGGCCGGGCGCCATGTTCGCGGGCGCCTGCGCCGCCGCCGCCTGTGCCGGCACCACCGCCGCCGGTTCCGAGCCGCGCAGCAGGTACCCAATCGCCCCGCCCAGCAGCAGGCAAACCACCGCCAGGGTGTACGCCTGCATCGTCGTCCATCCCTGGGTGGTCACAATCTCGCTCTTGCCGTTTCCGTTTCTCGCCATCTCCCTCTCCCATCACTGACCACTGGCCACTAATTTCGCGTTCCCGCCACGGCTTCTTCCATCTGTTCGAGATGGAACAAGCGCTGCACCGCCTCGGTCATGCGGTCCTGATCCACTTTTTCCGGATGCTCCTTCAGTTCGCGCGCCAGCGAATTGGAGATCCGTTGCGTGATGCGCGATGCCAGCGTCGCCAGCGAACTGGCCTGCTCCTCGCTCAGCGGCCCGGCCTCCAGCTTGAATGCTTCCAGCTCCTGCCGGCAAATTTCGTCCAAACGCCCGCGTAGCGCGACAATGGTCGGCACCACGCGCTCCGCCGCCAGCTTGGCGCGGAACCCCCGCGTTTCCTCGGCCACGAGCTTGTCCGCGTCGGCCACGGCCAACTTGCGCTCGCCCTCGCACTTCTTGGTGGCCTGCTCCAGCTCGTCAAAGTCGTAAAGAAACACGCCCGGCACTTCGCGCACCGCCGGGTCAATGTCCCGCGGCACCGCGATATCCACCAGCAGCAGCGGCGCGCCGTCGCGCTGTGCCACGATGCCTTCCGTCTCTTCGCGGGTGAGGATCACGTCCGGGCAGGAGGTTGAGCTGATCACGACATCCGCCTCGCGCACCTGGCGCGGAAGCTCTTCCAAGGGGAAGGCGCGTCCCTTCACCGCCCGCGCCAATTCCTGCGCGTTCTCCAGCGTGCGGTTGATCACCCGCAGGTCGTTGGCGCCGTTCTTGATCAGGTAGCGCGCCGCCGCCTCGCTCATCTTGCCCGCGCCCAGCAGCAGCACCTTGCGGTCCTTCAGCGACCCGAAAATCTGTTTCGCCAGTTCCACCGCCGCGTGCGGCACCGAAACCGCCGCGCTACCCACCGCCGTCTCGTTGCGCACCCGCTCGGATACCGTCAGCGCCTTCTGGAAGACCGCGTCCAGGAAGCGCCCGGCGGTTCCGACCTGCAGCGCCAGTGCCCACGCCGATTTCACCTGCGCCACGATCTCGAGCTCGCCGATCACCATCGAATCCAGGCTCGACGCCACCCGGAAGACGTGGGTCAGCGCCTGCTCGTCGATCTTGCGGTAGAAGTGCTTCCACTCGCACAGCCGCAGGCCGTATTCGCGGGTCAAGAAATTCAGCACCGAACCCGACGCCGCCGCGGCGTCGCGTGTCCACAGGATGAACTCGGTCCGGTTGCAGGTGGCCAGCACCGCCACTTCGTCAATGGCCTCGGCATGTGACAATTGCACCAGCGCCTCGTAGCGGCGCGGTTCGCTGATCCAGAAGCGTTCGCGCACCGCGACCGGCGCCGTCCGGTAGTTCACGCCGATGACCATCACGCAGGGTTCCACGGGACCTCTTTACCGCCGAAAAAATCGTTTACCACCCTGCTAATCGCACCCCGGTTGCCAAACCGCGTTGCCGCCGCGCACCTTGCTACGGGCTGAGTTTTCAACGAGTTATTCACGCTGGGTGGGACCACATCCGCGCCCGCGCGGGCACGGTTGAGGGATATCACCCGTGCCCGCGCGTTTTTTCACGCCGCAAAATTTCTCCTCATACAGGCAGCGCGGGCAAGCTCAATGATGCCCAGATCAACGACCTGGTGAAGTTCATCCGCAGTTTGAAGAAGTAGTTAGGAGTTGGGAGTTAGTTGTACCTCCGAAGCGTACGGTGCCGCCAACCCCCGGCTGTGCTTTTCTCAATCGGCAATCAACAATCGACAATCGGCAATGGTTTTCCGCTCGGTACTAGGTACCCGGTACTTCTGCTACCCTTTTCGCGCCATGAAATACCTTGCGCTCCTTTGCCTCGCTCTCTCCTGTTTTGCCGCCGATTACCCTGCGCCCAAGGAAGGCGACTACACCACCAAGAATTTCAAGTTTCGCGACGGCCAGTCGCTCCCCGAACTGCGCCTGCATTACGCCACCATCGGGGCGCCCCATCGCGACGCGCGCGGCCAGGTCACCAACGCGGTCCTGATCCTGCACGGCACCGGCGGCTCGGGAAAGCAGTTCCTGCAGCCGCAGTTCGCCAACGAGCTCTTCGGCCCCGGCCAGCCGCTGGACGCCACTCGCTATTACATCATCCTGCCCGACAACGTCGGCCACGGCGGTTCCAGCAAGCCCAGCAACGGCCAGCACATGCGCTTCCCCAACTACGACTACGACGACATGGTCGCCGCCCAGCACCTGCTCCTGACCGAAGGCCTCGGCGTGCAGCATCTGCGCCTGATCTTCGGCACCTCGATGGGCTGCATGCATTCCTTCGTGTGGGGCGAGACCTATCCCGGCTTCATGGACGCGCTCATGCCCATGGCCTGCCAGACGGTGCAGATCGCCGGGCGCAACCGCTTTTGGCGCGGCGCAATCATCAACGCCATCAAGCTCGATCCGGCGTGGAACAACGGTGAGTACAAGGAGGAGCCGGTCGGCGCCCTGCGCGCGGCACAATACCTGCTCGCCATTGCCGGCAGCGCGCCGCTGTTCTGGCAGAAGCAGTATTCCACCCGCGACGATGCCGACAAATTTGTGGACGCGCAGGAAACGCGCATCAAGGCGCTCGACGCCAACGACCTTCTTTACCAGGTCAGCTCCTCGCGGAACTACTACCCCTCGCCCAACCTGGAGAAGATCCGCGCGCCGCTGATGTGGATCAATACCACCGACGACTTCATCAACCCGCCCGAACTCACCACCCCGGAAAGCGAGGTCATGCGCATCGCGCGCGGCCAGTTCCATCTCATCCAGGCCACCGACCAAACCCGCGGCCACAGCACCCACACCTGGGCCGTCTTCTGGAAGCAGTACCTGGTGCAGTTGCTCCAGGATTCCGAGCCGAAGTAGGGAAATCAGCGCAGGGGAAATGTAGGCCGGGAAGTGTAGGCCCCCGCGCCTCGCGGGGGCTGCCGTTCATGCCTGTGCCAAATTACGAGGGCGGTGGCCGCCCTCGGCCGCCGTGCTGTCCGAATTTGGAACACCGTGTTCCAAAATCAGAACACGAACCGTTTCTTCTCGCCGCGTGTCGCCGTTAGGGTAGATTACGCGAGCACCGCCCGTGCTCCAGGCTCTGCCGGGGCGGAACGTGATGAAGGCAAAGATCGCAATTGCTGCCGGCATTGTCCTATTTGCAGCCCTAGCACCCGTCTGTGGAGCGCAAACCGACTGTGGCCATTCCGGAATTCCTGTTGATCCCGCCGAGCCCGCCGGCCTCAGTTACGAGCAGATCCTGGAAAAAGCCGCCGCCAACGAATCGCAATTCAGGGCGCAGCTCAACCGGTACACCTATGTCGAGGAAATCAGGATCCAGACTCTGGTTCCAGCAGGGTTGCCCGGCAAGTACGCAGCAGACGGCGAATACTGGCAGATCATGAACGTAGCCTACGACGCTTCCGGCAGGCGCATGGAACAGGTGACCTTCGCGCCACAATCCACGCTGCGGCGCGTGACCATGACCATGGACGATTTCGAGGATATCCACACCTACGCCACGTATGTGATCACGCCGAAAGAACTGCCGATGTACAACTTCAGGTACGCGGGCCGGCAGCACATTGACGAGCTCGACACTTACGTCTTCGACGTTGCGCCCAAATCTATTCAGCCGAAACAGAAGTACTATCAGGGACGCATCTGGATAGAGACTCGTGATTTGGGGATCGTGAAAACCTGCGGCAAGACTGTCCCGGACGTTGTGCTTCCCCCCAAGAAAAAGCGCGGTATGGAGAACATCCACGCTACCTACGTCACCTATCGCGAGCTCATCGACAGCAACTGGTTCCCGGAGTACACCAACTCCGACGACCTGCTCGTCTTCAGAAACGGCAGCGTCAAGATGCGACAGGTGATCAGGTACAGCCAGCACCGTCTGAAAAGTCCTGCGCTTTCGCGTGAGCCTCAAACGTCATTGGCGCCGCACGACTAGCTACTGGGAGAAAGTACGCGCGTAGAGACCTGCGCGATTCGACCCGCTCCGATTGGCACTTCCTCCTCCCCGCGATTTATACTTGCTCGTTTTCATAGCAACCGCCGGCCGGCTCTGTACGGCCATCGACCGTCCACCATCGAATCAACGACCATCGACTCCCCCCGGAGGCCCCCATGCCCGACGATGAATCCCCGCAAAACGAGAAGCAATCCGGCGTCTCCCGCCGCGAGTTCCTGAAGATCTCCGCCATCACGGTCAGCGTTCCCGCCGTGGTCGGCACCGGCGTGCTCGAAGTCGGCGGCGAAGAGGTTCCCGTCTACGGCCCCGGCAAGACGCCCATCACGCTCACCGTCAACGGGAAGAAGTACACTGCCGAGCTGGAACCGCGCGTCACCCTGCTCGACGCCCTGCGCGACCACTTCGACCTCACCGGCGCCAAGCGCGTCTGCGACCGCGGCGAGTGCGGCTCCTGCACCGTGCTGGTCGACGACCGCCCGGTCTACGCCTGCGCCGTGCTTGCCATTGACGCCCAGGGGCACAGCGTCACCACCGTCGAGGGCATCACCAGCGGCGACGCGCTCCATCCCTTGCAGCACGCCTTCGTCGCCAACGACGCCCAGCAGTGCGGCTTCTGCACCCCCGGCTTCGTCATGGCCGGCTACGCCCTGCTGAAGAACAATCCCAATCCCAGCCGCGAACAGGTGGTGAAAGGCTTGGGCGGAAACTACTGCCGCTGCGGCACCTACTACGGCGTGCGCGGCGCCATCGGTCAGATGACCGGGAACAAGGAGGGGTGAGCCATGGCGGACTACAAATGGCCTGATGCGCAACATCGCACGCTGATCGGCACGCGCCAGACCCGTGTTGACGGTCCCGTCAAAGTTTCCGGGCGCGCGAAATACACCTACGACCAGAATCCCAAGGGCCTGCTCGCCGGCGCCATCCTGCGTTGCCCGCACGCCCACGCCAAAATCGTCAGCGTCGACACCAGCGCCGCCGAACGCATGCCCGGCGTCAAAGCGATTCAGATCTTGCAGGGTCCTGGCAAGGAAATCCACTGGGCCGGCGACGAGATCGTGGCTCTCGCCGCCATCAACGAAGGCATCGCCGAAGACGCCCTGCGCGCCATCAAGGTGCAGTACGAACCGCTGCCGCACTTCGTGGACGACACCACCGAGCCCAAGGACGCCACCGAAGAAACCGGCCCGTTCGCGCTCGATGATCTGATCAACATGTTCAGCAACCAGGTGCCGGAGCCGCAGATCGCCGCCACCGTGCAGAAGCGCGGCCTCAGTTTCCCGGTCACCGACGACCTGGTCAAGAGCATGCGCTCCTTCAGCGTCGGTGAGAACGTCATCAAGGCGCTGCAAGCGGCTCCGCAGAAATCTCCCGAAACCGTGCGCTCGCCCTTCAAGAAGTCCGCCGCCAACGTAACCGGCGATCCCGACCAGGCCTTCCAGTCCGCCGAAATGACCAGCGCAGGCCTCTACGGCGTGCCCGTCATCACCCACTGCTGCCTGGAAGCCCACGGCGTGGTCGCGCACTGGCCCGATGCCGAACATCTGGAGACGCAGGTTTCCACACAAAACGTCTCCGGCATTCCCGGCGACCTTGCACGAATTTTGACAGCCGCTGGAACGAACGTTTCTGCTTCCAACATTCACAATCAGCAGCAGCATGTCGGAGGAGGCTTCGGCAGTAAGTTTGCCCCAGACCGTTGGAGCGTTGCCGCCGCACAGCTGTCGAAGAAGGCCGGCGGCGCACCGGTGAAAATCATGCTCGACCGCCGCGCCGAACTGGAGGTCGCCGGCGCGCGTCCTTCGGCCTACGCGCGCGTCAAGCTTGCGGCGAAAAAAGACGGCGCCATCACCGCGTGGGATTCGCAATCCTGGGGCACGGGCGGGCCGCTCGGCGGAAACATGCCGCCCCTCCCGTACATCTTCACGGAAATCCCCAACCAGCGGAAGCAACACATCGCCATCGCCACCAACATCGGCCCGGCGCGCGCCTGGCGTGCGCCCAACCACCCGCAGGCTGCCGTGCTCACCATGTGCGCCATTGACGACCTCGCCGCGCGCCTCGGCATGGACCCCTACGACGTCTTCATGAAGAACCTGGCGCTCACGCCGCGCGCCAACGTCTATGAAGCCGAGCTCAAAAAGGCCGACGAGCTCATGCAGTGGAAGAAGCGCTGGCACTCGCGCGGCGACAAAACATCCGGCCCGCTGAAGCAAGGCCTCGGCCTCTCCATCCACACCTGGGGCGGACGCGGCCACCAGGGCGCCGGCGATCTGACCATCCATCCCGACGGCACGGTCGAGTACCGCAGCGGCACCCAGGACCTCGGCACCGGCACGCGCACCGCCATCGCCGTAGTCATCGGGGAAACCCTCGGCTTGCCGCTCGACGCCATCACCGTGAAGATCGGCGACACCAACTTCCCGAACGACGGCGGTTCCGGCGGCTCCACCACCATCGGCGCCGTATCGTCGGAAGCGCGCCGCGCCGCCACCGACGCGCTCAACGAGCTGCTCGCCAAAGTCGCGCCCACGCTCGGTGCTCCGCCCGAACAGCTCGAAGCCCTCTACGGCACCATTCGCGTCAAGGATTCGCAAGGCAAAAGCATCCCCTGGAAGAAGGCTTGTTCCATGCTTGGCGCCACCGGCGTCACCGCGCAAGGCAAGAATCCCGATCCCTCCAAGCCGCCCGACCTCACCAGCAGCGGCGTCGGCGGCGCGCAGATGGCCGACGTCTCCGTGGACATCGAAACCGGCATCGTGCGCGTCAACAAGATGGTCGCGGTGCAGGATTGCGGTCTCGTCATCAACCTCAAGACCGCCGAATCGCAGTGCTACGGCGCGCTCATCATGGGCATCAGCTACGCACTCTTCGAAGAAAAGATCATGGACCCGGCCACCGGCCGCATGCTGAACCCCAACATGGAGTTCTACCGCCTCGCCGGTTACGGCGACATTCCTGAGCTGGTGGTCCACATGATGACCGGTCCGGGTTTCGACGAGCGCGGCGTCGTCGGGCTGGGCGAGCCGCCCGTGATCTCGCCCGGCGCGGCCATCTCCAACGCCGTCGCCAACGCCATCGGCGTACGCGTCCCGTTCTTGCCCATCACGCCCGACCGCGTTCTCGCCGCGCTGCAGCAGGGGCCGGCGCCGCCGGGAGGCCTCAGAATCAGTGGTGGAGGTGCCGCATGAAGGCCTTCGAATACGCAACTCCCAAATCCAAAGAGCAGGCCGTCGGACTGCTCGCGCCCAACTGGGGCCAGTCTGAACTGCTGGCCGGCGGCACCGACCTGCTGGCGCTGATGAAGGACGACGTCGTCACCCCCAAGCGCCTGGTCAACGTCAAGTCGATCGCCGGTCTGGACGGCGTCAGCTACCACGCGCGCACCGGGCTGCGCATCGGGGCGCTGGTGCGCATCGCCGACTTCGCCGACAACGCCGACGTCCGCAAGAATTACCCGATACTCGCCCGCGTCGCCGACGATGCCGCCAGCCCGCAAATCCGCAACCAGGCGACCATGGGTGGCAACCTCTGCCAGCGCCCGCGCTGCTGGTATTTCCGCAACGGCTTCGGTTTACTCGCGCAGCAGAGCGGGAAGTCGCTGGTCCTCGAAGGTGACAACCGCTATCACGCCATCCTCGGCAACGACGGTCCCGCGTACTTCGTCTCGCCTTCCAGCATCGCGCCCGCGCTCATCGCCGCCGGCGCCAGGATTCGCATCTTCGGCCCCAACGGCCAGCGCGAACTGCCGCTGGAAAAATTCTACGTGATTCCGAAGTCGGAGAACGAGCGCGAACACGACCTGCGGCCCAACGAGATGGTAACCGAGATCATGGTTCCGCCGCCGCCAGTGACGGTGACCGTTACGGACCCCGCCACGAAGTTAAATCCGCACTACGGCGGAAACTACGGTCACTACGAAGTGCGCCAAAAAGCAGCGTTTGATTGGCCGCTTGCAACTGCCTCGGTCGCACTGATCATGCCTGGAGGCGGGCAAGTCCGGGGTTCGCGCATTGTCCTCGGCCACGTCGCTCCAGTTCCATGGCGTTCGAAGGAAGCGGAGGAAGCGATCCTGAACAGGCCGATCAACGAAACGACCGCCGACGCCGCTGGCAAAGCCGCCGTCGCCAACGCCAGGAGCCTGGGCAAGAACGCTTACAAGATCCACCTGGCACACGTGGCCGTGAAACGCGCCATCCTGCAGGCGGCGAAGATTTGAAGGGGCGCGGCTTCAGCCGCGCCGTTGCAGGCGCAAGCTTGTATCAGGGCACGGCTTTAGCCGTGCCGATCAGGGACGCAAAGAAAATTGGGCTTTAGCCCCTGAGGGAATTCGCCAATAGCTAACGGCCTTTGACCATCGACCATCGACCGCCGGAGAAATTTTATGAGCGACTGCACCTCTGACCTGACGAACCACCCCAACCTCTGCCCCGCCCTGCGCTGGAAAGGCCAGTTCGTGCTCTCCGAGCGCGACCCCTCGGCGCAAACCGGCACCGATCACAGCTTCTGGTGCATGTACACCCAGACCTGCATCGGACCCGACGGCATGAACGCCGAACCGAGCTTGTGCGCCTCGCCCATCCGCGCCTGCCACGGCTCGGGCCAGTGCGGCTGAGCTTGTTGCACACGCGCCCTCGCGTGTGCGCGGCTCTTTGCCTGTTGCCAACGACCAGAGCCTGCCCCGAGCGCAGCCGAGGGGACCAACGACCTCTTCCCCCTTGATCTCCTCCCCGATTGCGTATAGCGTTTTCCGGCATTCCTCGATGTGGATGGCTTATGTCTGAGCTGCGCGGACGCGCCCTGATGGAACAACGTTTCGGCAAGCTGGGCACCGGCCAGGCGACGGTCATGATCGGCGACGCCGAATACGACCTGGAGACCGCGCTGGCGCGCCTCGACCTGGCCATGGAAGATTCCTGGCCTCTGGATATCCAGCAGACCGCGGAAGGAACTTTCTGCGTCCGCTACTACGACGGCCAGGACCAGCGCATCGTGGCGCAGGAGTTCAGCGCCGATTTCGCGCTCATCGCCGAGTACCGCGCCCACATCGCCGAGTGGGTCGGCGAGGACGCCTACTACGATATGTTCAAGGCCGTGCCCTTCCGCTGCCCGCTCGTGCCCGGCGACGATTTCTGAAACGGCCGTGGCCGCCGCCTCTCCATTGCTCGCGCTGCTGCGGACGCTGGAAAAATTCTACGGCCGCCCCTCGCCACCCAAGCTGAAAGGCGCGCTGGAAATCATCCTGTGGGAAAACTGCGCCTACCTCGCCGCCGACGACCGCCGCGCCGCCGCCTTCGCGCTGCTGAAGAAAACGGTTGGCCTCAAACCGAAGCAGATCCTCGACGCCGATCGTGGCCTGCTGGTCGAAGTCGGGCGCTTCGGCATCGTGCCCTATCAATCCGCCAAGAAGCTGCGCCTGATCGCCGAAATCGCCCACTACACTTTCAAGGACGACGTGGACTCCGTGCTCGACCTGCCACTCAAGCAGGCGATAAAAGAGTTGCACCGCTTTCCCTCGATCGGCGAACCGGGCGCGGAAAAAATCCTGCTCTTCACCCGGCGGCAGAAGATTCTCGCACTCGACTCCAACGGACTCCGCGTGCTGCTGCGCTACGGCTTCGGCGAGGAGAAGAAGAGTTATTCGGCCAGCTACCGCTCGGCGCAGGCGGCCACCGCCGGCCAGCTTCCGGGCTCGATCGACGATCTCATCGCCGCGCATCTTCTCCTGCGGCGGCACGGCCAGGAAATCTGCCGCCGCAACGACCCCGCCTGCCCCACTTGCCCGGCCGCGCCCGGCTGCCGCTACGCCCAATCTATTCGCCGCGCATGAAATTCCGATGCCCGCCGTCGACTTCTTGCTTTTTGCCATCGACTCTTTGCCTTTCGCCAACGACCATCGACCATCGACTCTTCTGCACCATTCTTGTGTAATTGACCTCCGCGTCCACAACAGGTAGCCTTTGCGCGTTCGGCCCAACCTGCCGCCGCCGACGGCGTAGGTTCAACCACGGATTTTCACGGATGAGCACGGATCTGCGAGAAGAAATCGCGTTTTCGGTTTTCGATCGCGACCGCTAGTTCATAACCGAGCACCGATAACCGAGAACCGACAACCGCTCTCCGTGCCCTCCGTGGTTGAGCTTTTCGGCCCCAGCGGCGACTCCTTTCACCTCCGCAGCCGCACGAAAGGAGAATGGATCGCATGTTCACCCGAGTGGTCGAAATCCGCACAAAACTGGGCAAGACCCGCGAGTTCAGCGCCATGCTGAATGAAAAGGTGCTGCCCATATTGAGGAAACAACCGGGGTTCGTGGACGAGATCACGATGATCTCCAACACCGAGCCCGACCGCGTCCTCGCCCTCAGCTTCTGGAAATCGGAGGCGGATGCGGAGCTCTACAACCGCGAGCAGTATCCCAAGGTCACCGAGATCCTCACTCCGCTGATCGACTTCCCGCCGAGGGTCCAGACTTTCGACGTGGACACCTCCACCACTCACCACATCGCCATGGGCAAGGCCGCATAACCCCCTCCCCCGAGTTGCGGGCGGGCCTCTCCGGCTCGCCCGCTTTCTGTTCTTCTTTGCCATCGACCATCGGCCGTCGGCTTTCTGAGGTGTCATTCCGAGCGAGGACGCGACCAACCACCAGCACGCCCGCTTTTGGCGTGCGGGTTGGCGCGTCCGAGTCGAGGAACCTGCTTTTTGCCGTCGACCAGACCCCGACTTGAGCGAAGCCGAAGGGGCGCAGGTCCGAGTCGAGGAACCTGCTTTCGCGCTCAAGTTCTGATCGCAACTTCGATTACAATGAAAATCGCGGAGGAAATTCACATTGCGTACCGCCGGCAAACGAACCCTCGATGACGCCGTCAAACACGCCGCCAACGGCGAGCGCGTCCGCGTGCGCCAGAACGGCAACGAGGCGGTCGTCGTTCCGGTGGAAGACGCCGCTCTGCTGGAGGCCATCGAGGATTACGTTGACGTTAAGGACGTGCGCCGCCGCCGCACCCAGGCAGCGAGAACCGGAGCCGCGCCCATTCCGTGGGAAAAAGCAAAGAAGAAATTGCGCTCCTCATAGGACGGCCGCGTCCCGCCCGCTCCATCACTGAGTTCTTTTGACGGCATGCTTCGTACTGGCGTAGATTCGCCAGCGAAATGACACGTTGCCAGCTCCTGATCACACCCGCCGCCCTGCGCGACATCGAAAAACGCGTCCCGCGCAAACTCCGGCCCGCAGTCGAACGAGCCATCGATAAGCTGCGCGACGAGCCGTTGCCGCAAGGCGCCAAGCCTTTGCACGGCGTTGCCGGCCTTTACCGAATCCGTGTCGGTGATTACCGCATTGTTTATTCGGCAGACCGTAAAGCGCCGTCAGTCACCGTGGAAAAAGTCGGTCATCGGAAAGAAGTGTACCGGTTCCTGGGCCGGTGATGAACCCAGATCGTCGCTGATAAAGCGAATCTCAACCCGTGTCAGTCTGGGCTTTCCTCCGCGTCCTCTGTGGTTAAGTCCGGCCAGTCCCAATCCGGAACCCGCGCCACGCCTCACCGCAAAGTTCTCGCTTCTCATGCTCAGTGCCCGCGTGACTTATGCCCGCCTTGTCTTGGGGCCAAGATTGCGCGCCATGTATCGCTGGTCCAGAGCCTGCCGGACAAGGGTTTTTATCACCGCTTGGCGGCTGATGTTCAGCTCCTTGGCGGCAGCGTCCAGTTCGTTCAGCATCGGGACTGCGAAGTCCACATTCACCCGCTGGATCGGCGCCATCGTGCGTCCCGAGTTGGTGAAGAAGCTGGAAACATCTTCCCCACGATCCGCACGCCGCGCAATCGCTTCGGCGGAAACCGGCCTTCTCCGATTACGAGTACCCTTCATAAAGCTTGTGCTCCTCATGCTCCGCGGGTCAAAGTGGAATCGCATAAGGTATAACAGTTATACCACAGTCTCGCGCCCGGCGGAGGCAATCGGCAGTGCTTTTCGTCCCCACGCTGACAGGTAACAGCTGACAGCTTCTTCGCTAAGTTTTTCGGCCCCTGCAGCCTGCAGCCTTCTCTTTCCGCGAGTAATATAGGACTAACCCTCGTGGGTGAGGAGTGCTCCCGTGAAAAAGCTGTCTCTAATCTCTCTCGCAGTGCTGACCGTCGCCGTCATCCTGGCTGCTCCCGTCGTCGCGCAGCAGATTTCCGGCGATTACATCGAAACCCGTTCCGCCGACGTGTACACCGGACAGTGCTTCGCCAACGGTGAGGTCGGACTGACCGGCAACGAGGCCATTCTCGGCTGGCGCGTCCGCCACGGTTCGTGGAACGGCGTGGCGCTCGACGGCCTCTCCATCGCCGCCGCGGTGCGCGCCAAGGCCACCCTCGGCGATCCGTACGAGAACCCGTATCCGGCCAAGGCGGTCCTGATCGTGGACGAGCAGGCGACTCCTACTCAGCGCGCAGCGCTAGCAGCCTTCGCGCAGCACATGGGCGGACGGCTGCTGGAGAACGTGGAAAAAGTGGTCGCCGCGCCGGTCGAGCTGGCGCTGTCGAGTGAGCACCACGGCCGCGCGCTGCTGCGCGCCGGGCAGTTCGCGGTGGTCGAGACGCGGGCGATCAATGAGAACGATCACCTGTGCGGCAACGAGGTGACGTTCTATCCGCCGCTGACCGCGACGGCGCACGCCATGCCGGCGGTGGCGCTCGTGGACCAGTACCAGGGACCGTCTCTGGGTGAGACGTGGTTGACGCACGACCGGCGGAGCGCGTTCGTGGGCACGTTCGCCGTGGGCGCGGCGCAGGCCGCCGAGCACCACGCGTCGTCCGGCGAGTAGACGCTAACCACAGAGGGCACCGAGGAACACAGAGGATTTTTTCATTTGGTAATTTCGTAAGTTGGTAATTTGGCAATTTGAAAACCGTTGAAGGTCCGCGAGCGTCCGGCGAGTAGCTATTCACCACCGAGACACCGAGGACACCGAGGCACACCGAGTCTCTTGAAAATGTTTTCTCGGTGAATCTCGGTGGGCTCGGTGACTCGGTGGTGAGAATGACGGAGCACGATGACAGCGAAAGCGGCCGCGATCGGATGTCGCGCCCATTCGGGGTGGGCTGCGCTGGTCATCGTGGCCGGAGCTTTGGATTCGCCAAGGGTTCTCGACCGGCGGCGGATCGTAATTGCCGATCCGCAGATTCCCGGATCGAAGCAGCCCTACCACACCGCGGAAAAATTGCCGTTCAAGCAAGCGGAGCAACTGGTCACGCTCTGCACGGAACGCTCGCGGGCACTGGCGCGGCAGGAGCTGAGCGCAGCCGTCGAGCATGCGCGGAACAGCGGCCATGCGGTTGGCGCTTGCGGGATTGTTCTCGCCTCAGGAAGGCCTCTGCCCGATTTGGCCGCGACGCTCGCCTCGCACGCCCTCATCCACACGGCGGAAGGCGAACTGTTTCGCAGCGTCATTGCCGAGGCGAGCCGGGAAATGAATGTGCCGGTTACCGGCGTGAAGGAACGCGAACTGCGGGCGCAAGCGTCCGCGGAGCTGGGAAAGTCAGACACGGAACTGCAGAGTTATCTACAGAAGATGGGACGCGAACTGGGTCCGCCCTGGACGCAGGACGAAAAGTACGCCACGCTGGCCGCCTGGCTGGCACTCTCCGCGTCGTCCGGCGAATGATTCATTACCACCGAGACACCGAGGACACCGAGGCACACCGAGTCTCTTGAAAATGTTTTCTCGGTGAATCTCGGTGGGCTCGGTGACTCGGTGGTGAAAGTCCTCGCGCGGTAAACTGGGTCCATCATGCGCAGGCGGAAATTTTCTGTTCTCCTTTGTTCTTCTTCTCTCTTCGTGCTTCTTCTTTCTTCCCCGTTCGCGGCGGCGCAGGCCAAGCTGGAGAAGCTGTCGGCGCTGAAGGACAGCTCGGTTCCGGCAGCGGTCCGCGCGGCGCTCGATGCCGGCGGCTCGCGGCTGGTGCGCCCCGACGGCAGCGTGCTGTGCGAGATCTGGCTGCGGAAATCGCTGCCGGTGGGCAGAGTCGCGGCCGCCAAGGGCGCGGGCTATCCGGAGATGTCGGAGTCGGCGCTGCTGGGCGTGATCTCGTTTCCCAACGGCGGCAAAGACTTCCGCGGGCAGGCGATCAAGCCCGGCCTCTACACCATGCGCTACGAACTGCTGCCGGAGGACGGCAATCACATGGGCGTGGCGCCGACACGCGACTTCGTGCTGCTGCTGGCGGCCAGCGCCGACAACGATCCCGCCGCGCAGTATGACTTCGCGCAACTGGTGAAGCTGAGCGCGCAGGCCGCGGGGACAAACCATCCGGCGGTGTTTGTGCTGCTGCAACCCACCGTCTCAAGCGAGACGCGCACCTACCAGAACCCCGACGGGTTCCAGGTGTTCGCCGGCGCGATTCAGACGGACGGCGGGAAGAACGTGCCGATCGCGCTGGTGGTGAAGGGACAGGCGGAACAGTGAGTTGGTCGATGGTCGATGGCCTTCAGCGATCAGCTGTGCGCTTCAGGCGTCGTCGGTTCACGGTTATCGGTTGTCGGTAATCGGCTGCGAGCGGTCGGAGAACTGGAAAGCAGTAGTGAGATTCTCGTGCGAGTAGGGGCCCCCTCGACTTCGCTCGGGGCAGGCTCTCGACTCGGACACAGTTAAGCACCCCACAACGTGGCAGGCCGAAGGGCGCCGGGCTACGGATCAGCAAGGCCGATTTGCGCTGCGGGGGATTCCGCGCGGGTGCGTCACAGAGGTGGGTGATATGGCCCATCCGGCACGGGCAATGTTTCCACTGGGTGTGATTAAATTATTGATTCGCAACAGCTTGGGTGAGGGACATGTATGGCCGGAAACGTGCACTTTTGGGGGTGGGAGAGGGAGTGAAATGGCTGTTAAGTCCAGTTTGGGGAACCGACTGTATCGCACACTAGCCTCGGTCAAGACGGGGATTATTCTGCTGATCATCCTGGGTGTGGTCGCCGCAGCGGGGACGATCATCCTCCAGCGGCCCATGACCGATGCCGACCAGATGACGAGGGCGTATGCGCCGGGCACGCTGCGCTGGCTCGACAAGACCGGCCTGACGGACGTGTATCACAGCTGGTGGTTCGCGCTGCTGATGGCGGCGCTGGGCACCAGCATCCTGTTCGCCTCGATTGACCGCTTTCCCAAGGCGTGGCGGCTGATTGCGCATCCCTATCGCCGGCCGGAGCCGCATTTCCGCGCCGTGCTGCCGACCCAGAGAACGCTGGCGATCGACAACCCGACGGAGGCCATCACGGCTGCGGACAAAATGTTCCGCAAAGCCGGATTGAGGCCGCAGCGCGTGGTCGAGGACGGCCAGACCTCGCTTTATGCCGACAAGCACCGCTGGTCGGTGCTGGCGGTGTACGTGGTCCATACCAGCCTGCTGCTGATCCTGACGGGCGGCATCGTGGACGCGTTCTTCTCCTACAAGGGCTACGTGACGCTCACGCCGGGGCAGAGCACCTCGAAGCTGGAACAGAGCAACGGCATCACGCGCGCGCTGCCTTTCACGCTGCGCTGCGACGGCACCGGCCAGGAAAATTATCCCGACGGCACGCCCAAGAAATGGTGGTCGAAGCTGACGGTGATCGAAGACGGGCGCGAGACGCTGCGCAAGGAGATCGTGGTCAACGACCCGCTGGTGACCCACGGCATCCGCTTCTACCAGTCGGGATACGGGCAGACGGGCGAGGTCGAGTCGCTGCTGCTGAATGCCACCGGCCACGGCGAGACCAAACAGATCACGCTGCGGCCGTTCCAGGGAGCGCAACTGGATCCCGACACGACGGTCACGCTGGCGGAATTCATTCCGGACTTCGTGCTGCGCGACAACCAGATCTACACCCGCTCGAAAGACCCGGTAAACCCGGCCATCCGGCTGGAGATCACGGACAAGACCAAGGCGGCGAAGAGCGAAGTATGGCTGTTCCCGGCGGCGCGGCAGCAGAGCGGCAATGCCGGGTACAAATTCGAGTTCGCCGACATGCAGATGGCCGCCTACACCGGCCTGCAGGTGTCGCACGAACCCGGCCAGTGGCTGGTTTGGGCCGGCTGCGTGCTGATGGCGCTGGGGCTGGTGATGGCGTTTTACCTGGTGCACCAGCGCTACTGGGCGATGGTGATCGAAACCAAGCACGGTCCGGCGCTGTGGATCGGCACCGCGGCCGACAAGAACCGCGAGCATTACCAGGAAGGTTTCAACAGTTTGGTTGACGACATTCGCGCCGAACTGGGGCACGAGAACGGTGAGGAGACCGTTCCCGCGGCCAAGCATCTGGTCCAGGCGTAGGAAAGAGATGAGGGAGGACTAATCATGTCGCGTGCAACGGCGAGAATCGAAGAACACCCGGCGGTATCGAGCAACGGACTGCTGGTGGGGGTCGGGCTGGGAGTTGCGTTCCTGACGTTTGTCGCATTCCTGAGCGTGGTGAAGCAGGGGAACCTGTTCAACGAGAGCAACCTGCTGTACGTGGCGCTGATTTTCTACGCTGGCGCATCCGCGCTGTACATCGGCTTCGGCGTCACCGGGGTGGACCGCTACGTCAAATTCGCTTCCATCGCCACCATGATCGGATTCGCCGCCAACACGCTGGCGGTGGGACACCGCTGGTACATGGCGGGACGTCCGCCTTTCGCCAATATCTACGAGATGCTGCTGAGCTTCGTATGGACCGTGGCCGGGCTTACGCTGCTGGCCGAGCGCAAGTACAAGGTGAAGGTGATCGGGACGGTGACCATGCCGCTGGCGGTGACGGGCGTGATCCTGATGCAGCTTCTGCCCTCGGCGGTGCACCCGCTGGTGCCGGCGCTGCAGTCCACCTGGCTGCAGGTGCACGTCACCCTGGCCATGCTGGCCTACGCCGCCTGCGCCCTCAGCTTCGCGCTCGCCATGATGTTCCTGATTCAAGATCAGATGAAGACGGAAACCTTCCTCGCCGTGACCAGCGCCATGGTCACCGCGATTTATCTCGGCATCATGACGCGCTTCGAAAAATGGGGCGGCCTGGCGGTGGTGGCCTGGGACGCGCAGAACAAGGAAGAGATCTCGATATCCAAAGGCGTGAAGCTGATGGTCACCATCCCGGACCTGGGGTGGGTATTCCTGCTGGTGCTGCTGGCATCGCTGACCCCGCTTGCGGTCTATGCCATCGCGAAGTGGAGGAAGCAGGAGAACTTCCTGGCCATCGCCAACCGCGCCGTGTTCATCAGCCTGGCGCTGCAGGTGATCGCGCTGGGCGGGTTCATCCTGCGCACGCGCAATGCGGCCTATGCTTCGCCTGACGCCGACGGCCTGTTTCCGACGGCCCTGGCGGCGAGCCCGTTCATCCTCTCCGGCCTGATCACCGGCATCTTCGCTTCGTTGCTCTACCTGATGCTGTACTGGCGGCGCGAAGACCTGGAGCGGCTGCTGCCCAGCGCCGACGGCCTGGATAGCATCACGTACAAGACCATCGGTATCGCCTTCCCGCTGCTGACCGCGATGATCGCCGTCGGCGCGTATTGGGCCAACCAGACCTGGGGCTCGTACTGGAGCTGGGACCCGAAGGAGACCTGGGCGGCCATCACCTGGCTGGTGTACGCCGGCTACCTGCACATGCGGATCACGCGCGGATGGCGCGGCCGCCGGGCGGCCTACTTCGCCATCCTCGGCTTCGCGGTGGTGATGTTCACCTTCTTCGGCGTCACCTACCTGCTGCCGGGATTGCACGCGTACGCATAGAACGGTCGACGGCTGACGGTCGATGGTCGACGGCAAGACACCGAGGGCCGACGGGAACGGGAAGGGCACGGCTTCAGCCGTGCCAAAGCGGGTCAGGAGTAACGGGGCTTAAGCCCCGGAGGACACCAAAATCCGAGTTTGAAGGGTTTCACGTTTCAAGGTCCCGTTCGACGGATCCGCGGCCTTGAAACGTGAAATCTTTTGGAGTTTCAGTTTCGGTTTCAGCAAGGACTGAGTGCGGCCACAACTGAAACTGAAACTTGAAACTCTTGCCGCGCTACAATGCTCCCAACGACCCTTCTCGAGGAGCCTCCTGCGTGCGCTTGCGCCTGAACTGGCAGCTCAGGGCACTTATGCCCGTCTTGGCCGTGTTGTTGAACGGTCTGCTGCTGTTCATCCTGGCGACGCTCTCGCTGGAATCGGGGGAGCGGCGCACCGTGCTGGTGGTGGCCACCGTCGGCGCCATTGCCATCTGTGCCGTGCTCGTGCTCACCCTCAGCATTGTCTTCAGCCGGCCCATGCTGGAGTTGCAGGACAAGATCCAGCGCGTGCGCGACGGCGACCTCGGCGTCACCGTAAGCTTCGCCGACCGCAGCGACGACATCGGCAAGCTCGGGCGCAACTTCAACGAGATGGTGGCGCAACTGCGCGAGTCGCGCGCCGAGATCGAGCGCCTGCACAACACCCAGATGTCGCGCGCCGAGCACCTGGCCACGCTGGGCGAGCTGGCGGCCGGGCTGGCGCACGAAATCCGCAACCCGCTTGCCGGCATTGCCGGGGTGATGGACATCATCGGGCGCGACCTGCCGGAGAAGAGCCCGGCGCGCGAGGTGCTCAAGGACGTGCGGCAGGAGGTGATGCGAGTGAACCGCATTGTCAGCGACCTGCTGGAGACGGCGCGTCCCAAGCCGGCCGAGTACCGCGCCGCCGACCTCAACGCCACCGCCGAACATGCCGTCATCTTCGCCCGGCAGCAGGCGCTGTCGCAGCCGGTGAAGGTGGAATTGCACAAAGCCGAAGGAATGCCGCCGGTGGAGCACGATACCGGGCAAATCCACCAGGTACTGCTCAACCTGATGCTCAACGCTATTCAGGCGATGGACGAAGGCGGACCCGGGCAGGTGGACGTGACGGTGGAGCAGCGCGACGGCCAGGCGGTGGTCAGCGTGCGCGACACCGGCAAAGGCATCAAGCCCGAACACCTGCCTTATATTTTCCGCCCCTTCTACACCACCAAGGGCCGCGGCACCGGTCTGGGGCTGTCGCTGGCGCGGAGGATCGTGGAAGACCACGGAGGGAAAATCCTGGTTGAGAGCGAGGTGGGGAAGGGGAGCACGTTCGAGGTGATGCTGCCGGTGAGGCGGGGGTAGCGGGAACCCTTGAATCTAATCCCCATCTTTACTCTTCAATTAAAGGATTTTTGCGCAGGCGGTGCCTTCTCGTCATCCGTTGCCGAGATTGTATCCTCGGTAGATTCGACTTCTGAGTCGAGGCCCCAGCCTCGCTGCGACGTGGGTAGGATAGGGCCATCATAGGCAATTGCGGTCGCGATGATGCGGTACAGGAGTTCGACGCAACTGTAGTAGAGGTCCAACCCGGACTGCTCTTCGCCCACAGTACCGCCGTGCGCCTTAGGGTGTCGGATTCTCTTCCATCCATCTACCAATCCCTTTGACGCCCCACTTCGTGCCGCCCACTCGTACAACCGGTCCGCCGCACTCGTGTCGCCCAAACGCGAAACCGTGCCTTTAGCTCGCTCCTTAACTCTTGCGTCGCCTGGCCATGAATCAATGTGCTCAATTAGCGCCTGAATGACGCCTGGAGGCACTGCGTGTACGGGTTCGTCCGTGAGGAGCAGCTTGGCGATTGACTCGATGCCAACGCCGAGCGTAAGGCAGGCAGTCTCGAACGAACCTTGTGCGCCTCGGCGAATGCCTTGAAGTTCATCGAGCAACGGCATATCGTCGCCCTCCCGTACGTCGAGATATCTGAACACCGCCTCAACCAGCCCCCAAAACGCTCTTGCGCCACCATCAGCGGTGGTATCGACCGGGGGAGGCATTTGGGATTCAAATCGCCAAAACGGACCCGAGTGCAGCGACAGCTCTTCAGAATCGTCGTAGACGCGCGTAATTACGACAGGGTTCATCTCCTGAACTGTCGCGAATTCGAGAGCCTGACGCATCAATCCCGGCCATGTTGGCATCAGTGATTGTTCTTGGCTCGCAGAGACTGACAGCCAGCGATCGCCTTCTTGTCGGAAGCAAACTTCCGTCCCACCGATCTGCCTAGTGTGATGGTCCCGTGACCATGACTTCCCGATTTCTCGCTCCCCTACAGTCTTGCGGGACTGCGTCGTCATGTCGAAAGGTAACGGCGGGCAACCAGGGATGAGGATCCTGATGTGGCTGCGACCGATCTTCTTCGGCCACTTTCTCCAATGGGCAACGGTTCCGATACGCTTTCTTATTGCGTAATTAGGGACCGGCAGGCTCCTGCTCTCATTAACAATCATCCTATTGCTCCGCCACTCACGGCCGCGTTCATCGATGGCCCGCAGTATCAAGTGATCTTCCAGGCGATACATTTCGCCTGCACGCTTCTGCGGTCGCAGTGATTCGTGTGGTTTCCCAGCAAACGGCGCAATCAACCGGAAGAAAAGCCTTCCGAGGCTGTCGGCATGGAGCACTCCCGTTCCTTTCAGGGCAACCCCAGCGTCCCAGGTGAGGAGTTCCATCTCCGGGCAGATGAGTTCAAAGGTACCGGCCTTAATTGATTTTGCAATTTCCAACTCGCGGTCCATAACTCATTATCGCGCGGGGTCGCCCGCCCTCCCAGTCCGTTATGGCGGAGAGAGGGGATCGGCGGACTCAAAATCTGCCAAACCTGAGCCCCGCAGCGGCGGCAGAACCCAGCCCGGCACGTCAGTGCCGGGAAAGCCACGAGCCAAAAGATGAGTGCCGCCAGGGACGGCAGAATTCACGACATCCCGTGGCGCGCCAGGATTTCCGCCAATTCCTCGCCGAAACCACGCTTCTGACGGTGTTCCTTCTGGTGAAGAATGTAATCCACCGTGGCACCGGTCTGCGAAATGCTCACGCTGAAGGCGGAATATCCTTCCTGCGGCAAGTCAACAATGCCTATCCCAAGTTGGAATTCGCCAGCAAATTTTTCCGCCCATGGCGGAGCGGGGAATCGGGCTTCGAACCACCAGGACCACTTGCGGTTGCGGATTTGTGCTATTACATTGACAGCAAGCTCTGGGACGCAAATAATTCTCGGCGACGTACATCCCCACCACAACCGGGAGATGCTGCATGGCGACTGTTCCGCGCCCGCCTGATAGCAGCGATCAAGAATTCCGCATCCTTTTCGAACGAGAAGAAGACGGCAGATGGCTTGCCGAGGTGCCAGAATTGCCGGGCGTCATGGCCTATGGGGCAACCAAGAAAGATGCGGAAGTAGCCGTGACTGCGCTTGCTCTGCGGGTTATTGCCGATCGGACTGAGCAGATTCGAAAGCCGCCCAAGACTATTCATTTCCTGTGAGCAAGTGGCCTAGCTGTAAACCAAGCCGCGTCTACAAAGCTCTATTGCGTATCGGTTGGGCGCCGAAAACAGAAAAGAAGGGTTCACACGTCCAACTTCAACGCCACGGCTTTCCCGATTACACATGGGCGTGGCATGAGTCTGATGAAATCGGCCCGGTGGCTATGGGCAAAATTGCAAAATACACTGGCCTGACGCCTGAAGACTTGTAGCCGTCCGCCGTCGCTTTCTCGGGAAAGGTGTGCATGCAAAATTCGAGAGAAGCGAAGTTTTTCAAACTAGCCGAACGGTTTCGGGCGGCAACAGACCCCGAACAGGTAAAGCGCCTGGGCGACGAGTTGGGCCGCATGGTCCTCGGGAATCGCGTGGGCGAAAAGCAGATTCCTCGCGGGCTTCGGCGCTTCGCGCCTCGGTCGCGGCTGAAGCCGTGACCTACCGAGCCCGCTCGGAATGACAAGAAATAAGGGTTATGGCGGCGCGGCTCCCTCCCTTTCGACCGCGCTCAGGGTCGGGACAAGTTCCGCCGCGCCCTTTCAAATCAGGCGCCTTGAGCCTCGCGCCTGAAGCCTGCAGCCCCCGTGACATTCATCACACCCCCTGGTGCGTCCCGCGTAGTACAGTAATTGCAGATGTCCCGAGACAAGGTCCTCATCGTCGATGACGAGAAGCTGGTGCGCTGGTCGCTGCGCCAGAAGTGCGAGGAGTGGGGATACCAGACGGTGGAGGCCGAAAACGGCGCGACCGCGCTCAAGGTCGCGCACGCCGAATCGCCCGACCTGGTGCTGCTCGACGTGCGCCTGCCCGACCTCGGCGGGCTCGAGGTCCTGCAACAGCTCAAGGTGAACGGCGACGCGCGCGCGGTCATCATGATCACCGCCGACCCGCGGCTGGACGACGTGAAGGCGGCGCTCAAGCTGGGCGCCTACGACTTCGTGGGCAAGCCGATTGATTTCGACGAGCTCGCCGTCACCACCAAGAACGCGCTGGAAGCCACCAAGCTGAAGACCGAAGTCGAGGAGCTGCGCGGCCAGGTGCGGCGCAAAACGGGATATCACGAGGTCATCGCCGTATCCAAGAAAATGACCGAGCTGATGGGCTTCGTGCGCAAGGTCGCCAGCAGCGAAGCGACCACGATCCTCATCCAAGGCGAAAGCGGAACCGGCAAGGACCTGATCGCTAAGGCGATCCACTACGAGAGCGTGCGGCACGAGAAGCCGTTTGTCGCCATCAACTGCTCGGCGATTCCGGAAATGCTGATGGAAGCCGAGTTGTTCGGCCACGAGCGCGGCGCCTTCACCGACGCCAAGCAGATGAAGAAGGGCCTGTTTGAAGTGGCGGACGCCGGAACCCTGTTCCTGGACGAGATCGGCGAGCTTTCGCCGCTGCTGCAGGCGAAATTGCTGCGCGTGCTGGAAGACCAAGTGATCCGGCGGGTCGGCGGGACGAAAGACATGCAGGTGGACGTACGCGTGATCGCCGCCAGCAATCGCGATCTGGAAAAGGCGGTGCGCGAGGGCCAGTTCCGCCAGGACCTGTATTACCGGCTGGCGATCATCTCCATCTTTCTGCCGCCGCTGCGCGAGCGCAAGGAAGACATCCCCCCGATGGTGGAGTTTTTCATCGAGCGCTACAACCGAAGATTCAAGAAAGCGATCCGCGGCATCACCGACGACTCGCGCAAGCTGCTGCTCAGCCACGACTGGCCGGGCAACGTGCGCGAGCTGAAAAATGCCATTGAGCGCGCCATGATCCTGGAAGACGCGGATGCGCTGCGCCCCTCGTACCTGCCGTTTTCCGTGGGCCGCGGGCCGAACGGGATGACGGCATTCGAGGCGGTCGGGGGCGAGACGGGAGCGCCACTGGCCAACGGACGCAGCCTGCCGCGGTTGTCGATTCCGGAAGGCGGCACGTCGCTGGAGGAAGTGGAGCGCGCCCTGGTGGAGATGGCGATGCGGCAGGCCAACAACAACCAGACCCACGCCGCGCGCCTGCTCGACATCAGCCGCGACGCGCTGCGCTACAAGCTGAAAAAGTTCGGCCTCATGCGCGCCGAGGACGAAGAGCCGGAGTCGGCGGAAGCTTCTTAGGATCAAGCGTGAGCAGCGAGAAGTAAAGTCCAACCGGCCAGCGGCTGCCGGCCTTCGCCGATGGCTGATTGCCGACCGCCGATGGCCCTCGCGAATCACCAGAAGGTTTCGTCATAACTTCCGACTTCTTCATTCTTAATTAACTCCAGTTCCGTTTCGATGGCGGCGCGGGCGTATTCCGGCAGCTCGACGAAATGCACGCCGACGCCGACGCCCGGCAGGCAGTAGCGCACCTCGCCCACCGTCTGCACGAACACGCGGGTCCGCACCAGGTCAAAGCGCAACCTGATGTGCGCGCCGGGAGGATAGGGACGCGGAGTGTTGATGAACATGCCGCGGGTTGTCAGGTCGGGGGAGCGCTCGAAAACGACATCGCTCATGCCGTCGCAGACGATCTTCAGGTCGCGATAGAGAACGCGTGGCGCCTGCCGCCGCTCCACCCTTGGCTCAGTCGAAGGGGCCATACCAGCCTCCTAATCCATTCATGCGCGCGTAAGTTCGACGCGTGCCGGTTGTTCCATCAGCTTGAGGAATTCCTCGCGGGTCAGCGTCTCGTGCAAGCCGAACCAGCGCATCACGGCCTCGCCGACCTGTTCCGGGGATGCCGGGGAGAGCTTAGGGGTCTCCGCGGCCGCCAGATCCGGTGCCTTGCCGGAAAGTTCGGAAACGATGTGGCACAGCCTTGCCGCTTCCGCCGGCGCCATCCTGGTGAATTCCACGCCCATGCCGAACATCGGCTGCGAGGTGCGAACGATGCCTTCCAGGTGGAGTGTCCGGCCGCTGACGGAAAGCTCCAGGCGGATCGCGGTTCCGGTGCGCATGGGAGCCATAATCTCGACATAGCAGCCTCCCCGGCTGATCTCGTTGACGCGGCCGGCGCTCGAGTGCTGGTTCCCGACCTCCCAAAGTTTCGCGCTGCCGGCGCAGCTGTAGCGCGGCTGACGACGCCGCTCTTCCTCGCGCCGCTCGATCGCGGCATGATCCGGGCAGGCGTCAGGCGGCGGCGCGGTTTCAGCGGTGTAGGTGTCGGGTACGGCGCCGGCAAGCGAGCAGGCGGTTGGGGGCAGGTGATCGGAGAAGAGGAACTTGGCGCCTTCCAAACCCTGGAGGCCGACCAGGCCCTCCCAGCAAGTGCCTTTCGCTCCGATCCAGGCGACGCGGTAACGCGCACGGCGGCCCTGGTACTCCACCTGCACCAGCTCGCCGGGAGCGCGCAAGCAGCGGACAGCGCGCAGGCGCATGCCGTTGACGCCGATTTCAGCGGTCGTAGCGCTTTGGGTGTAGCGGTTGCCATTGCTGTCGAACCCGGAGATGGTCACCGGGAGCGCAAGGCGAAGCCGTTTGTATTGCCGCCTGCCCATATCGGCCGCGCCGCAATGATCTGCGGCCCCGAAGAAAAGAGTAAGCGCGAATGCCCGCAATGAAGCAGTTGCAGGGCGGAATATCTGGCGCCCGGGGCCGGATTGGGGTGAGTTCAAAATCGGGAACCGGTGCGTAAGGCGATTCCCCCCATTGCGCGGGGCAGCGAAGCTGCACTACAAAGAAACAGCGCGCACGCGCACGAGGACATGGAATGAAGAAGCTGTTGACCCTGCTGTTTGCCACCGTCGTTGCATTCACCCTCCTGGCCCCGGCTGCCCAGGCGAAGACGCATCACAGGAAGCACCACAAGAAACATCATCACCACCACAAGAGCACACTGCGCAAATAGATTGGCCTTGTCGGGGAAGTACGGCGACGGGTTGCCGCGATAACGGAATTTCAGCAGAGACAGCTACTCGTAATCTATGCGCTGTTCGGCGTGGCGGCTGAGGTACCAGCAAGGCGGGTAGCCGGAGTGCGGAAACAGCGAGTGGACGCAGGTCTGCGCCTCGGGATCGGCGAACATGAAGGTGGTTTTCTGCTTGCTCTTGTGGAGCGCATAGTAGCGCTGCACGGTGACCGATCCGAAGGGTTCGCGGTCGGGGATGCGGAAGCGGAGCGAAAGATCATCGGCGGCATAGAGAAGGGCTGCGGCGAACAATGCGTACAGCAAGCCGCGCGTGAGTTTTCTTTTCAACGGCCCGGGCCCCCCATTTCCGATTGCTGATTGTCGATTGCCGATTAAGCCAGATGTTTGTCGGTGACTGAATATCGAAGTCCTTAGCGGTTCAATTGTAGTGGGCGGGGAGCCTGTTGCGCTCCGCGGAACACGGTTCGGAGACCCGTGCCACACAAGGCCGAGCGTGATCCAACATCGTCGGTGTAGCATCCTGTGGGTTTGCCAGGAGCAACTCGGGAGGGAGTGTCGGCTAGGTGGCGCAAGCGAGCGCGGAAGGCGGGGAGCGGTTCGACGCACGGCTCTGGGCGGGGACGCTGGCGCCGCTGTTGGCGGCATTCGGGCTGGTGGCGTGGCGGTACGACATGAGCACGCGCATTGGCGGGCACATGGCAAGCGGGTTTGCCAGCTTCGCCCTGCTGCTGGCGCCCTACTGGGCGTTTGGGTTCGGCGCCGCGGATGCGCTGCGGCGCGCGCTGACCCGCCGCCTGGCGCGCGTGCTGGCGCCCGGCACGCTGGTCATCGCCTATCTCATTTTCTCGATACCGCGTGGTGAGTTGCGGTGGTACTACGCGGCGATCCTGTTCGCCATCCCGGTGGGACTGGCGGCGATGTTCGAGCTTGCGCCTCCGCGTGGCCGGGGATTGGCGTGGCAGGACGTGGTCGCGCTGGTGGTGGTGGGAGCGCCGGTGGAGTTTCGCCTGCTGGCGGGAACGTGGCCGCACCCGGGGCTGAGCGCGCTGCCCAAGCTCCTGCTGGTGGACAGCGCGCTGTACGCGTTCCTGGTAGTGCGCGGACTGGACGGCGTGGGGTTCGATTTCCGCTTGCGCCTGCGCGATTTGGCGGCCGGGCTGCGGGAGTGGGCGTTCTACGCGCCGATCGCCATCGGTCTGGGACTAGCGCTGGGGTTTCTTCATTGGAATCCGTGGCAACCGCGGGTGGCGGTGATGGCGGCGTCGTACCTGATCACGTTTTTCTTTGTCGCCATTCCGGAGGAGCTGTTTTTTCGCGGGCTGTTGCAAAACCTGCTGGAACCGAGGCTGGGACGCGGGCGGGCGCTGGCGGTGACGGCGGTGATTTTCGGGCTGTCGCATTTCAACAAGCCGCTGCCGTTCAATTGGCGCTACGTGATCCTGGCGGCAATCGCGGGCGTGTTCTACGGGCGGGCCTGGCTGGACCGGCGCCGGCTGACCTGTTCGGCGGTGACGCACACCACGGTGGATGTAGTGTGGGGGCTGTGGTGGAGGTAGGCTTCAGGCTTCGGGCTTCGGGTCAGGATGATGTCGGTTAAGAATTTCCCTGGCACGCGCTATGATGAAGAGGGCCTGAGGGGCCGGAATCATGCATGAATGGATGTGGTTTGTTGGCGTCGTGCTGGCTTGGGCGGTGGTGACGCAGTGGCTGCTGCCCAAGCTCGGGATTCCTACGTGAAGAAGCGCAAGGTGCTCCGTCGAGGATCGACGGAAAGAAAGTTCCGAGTCGCGAACGCCGAGTACCGAGTCACGACAATAGTCAGCTCGAACGGCTTCTGCGACCTCGCGCCGTGCCTGCGGCACTCTTCCCCTGATTGATACCTAAACCCAGGACTGCCGAGTGGGTGTGAGAACTGTGCCGCGCCGCTGGCGCTCGACAATTCTGTTCCACTTTTCCCACCGCTGCCGCGGTGGGCTAACGAATTCCGCCCGCTTCGCGGGCTGGATTATGGGTACGTCTAAGCAGGCTCTGCGGGACTAGGATCAGCGTCGGCGGCGAGGACTTCGGTGAGG
>JAIQGF010000023.1:0-46575 GCA_020072845.1 Terriglobia bacterium | reverse complement strand
GTCAGTAGTCAGTAGTCAGGAGTCAGCGTTCGGCGGCGAGGACTTCGGTGAGGGCGGAACGCGGGGTGCGCGACGCGGCGGGCTGATCGAGTGCGAAGACGCGCTCGGCATTGCGGCGGAGGAAACAGGCGCGGGTTTCGGGCAGCAAGGGCAAGGAATTGACGGAGCGCAGGGCGTCACACCAATCCAGCGAGGCGCTGCCCCACATACATCGCTGTTGAAAAACTTCCGACAGAAATCTTGAACTGGATTCGTCGTGGGCGACGGCGAGCGCGGTCCATTGGTGGATGAGGTGGACCAGGGCGCCGGGGTCGAGGGCGAAGTAGACGTTTTCGCAGGCGGCGGCGATGGCGGTGAGGTCCGCCAACTGCGGGCGGGCCTGCGCCAGGACGAGGGAAAGATCCGGAAAATCGGCGGTCACGCGGTCGAGATCGCCGCTGGGAACCGGGGAAGATTGAAGCAGTACGGGTACGCCAAGTTCGGCGGCCTTGGCGAACAGCGGGTACAGGCGTGCGTCGGTGAGCGGCAGGCGGAAGCTGTCGGCATGCAGGTAGGCGCCGCGGAACGCATGGGTGGTGACGGCGAACTCGATTTCGCGGAAGCTTTCGGCGATGTCGAAAGGATTGTAGCCGGCAAGGCCGATGAAGCGCGGCGAGGACGCGGTGTAGCGCAGGACATCATCCAGGCGAGTGTCCACGCACATCCACTGGCGCTCGCAGGACCACCGCTTGCATTGCGAAACCAGCACGCGGGCGATTCCGGCGGCGTCCATGGCGGCGTCGGTGGGCGGAAGCAGCGGGCAGGGGCCGGCGGCGGGGCGTGCGCTAGGGTGAAAAAGAACATCGATGGCGGGGAGAGTTGCGAGACCCGAGTTGCCAGATGCGAGCACAGGTACCTCAGCGGCAAAAGCCGCCAGTCCTATCGAAGCTCAACCGCAGGGCACACGCGAGGGCACGTGCGCCACACAACCACGATTACATGCCCAGAGTAGACCCGGCGGGGGCGCGCGGAAGTGAGTTCTATCACCCCTGATGGTGACCCCTATCACTGCCCCTCCGTAGGGGTAGGACGACCATGAATAATGGGACTGAAGCCTCGCTTCAGGCCAGGGGTGAAGGGGACGCTTGGGCACCCCATCAAGCGCAAAAGCGGCGCTTGTTGGGGACCCCGCAGGCGCCCATGACGGATGGTCCGTCGCCTTCACTTCTGCGAGGTGACGGCAATGCTCCGGCGGAGGGCATCCAGGCAGAATCCAAAGATGGCAGGAGACCGGCCCGGCACTACTCATACGAATTCATAAGCACCCTTTCCAGGCGACAGCGTGCCCTCGTGTGCGCGCGAGAAGAGAGGACGAAATGGCAACAGCGATCGAAATCAAAAAACCGGCCGAGGCGACCAAGGGCGTCCGCTATCCGGGCGTGGTCACGACGACCGACGGATCGGGCGCGGTGGTGTGGGTGGAGAGCCACATCTCGCAGGGCGCGTGCGCGTATCCGATTACGCCCTCGACGCCGATGGGCGATGGCTTCGCGGTGGAGTTCGCCAACGGGACGAAGAACCTGTGGGGCGAGCCGGTGGTGTTCCTGGAGCCGGAATCGGAGCACAGCTCGGCGTCGGCGTGCGAAGGGTTCGCGCTGGCCGGCGGACGGGTGACCAACTTCACCTCCGGGCAGGGGCTGATCCTGATGAAGGAAGTGCTGTACGTGATCAGCGGCAAGCGGCTGCCGGTGGTGTTTCACATTGGAGCGCGGGCGCTGACCTCGCATTCGCTGAACGTGCACGCCGGGCATGACGACGTGATGGGCGTGGCCGACGTGGGCTGGGGCATGCTGTTCAACCGCAACGCGCAGGAAGCCGCCGACCTGGCGATCATCGCGCGGCGCGCCGCCGAGGACAGCGAAACGCCGTTCATGAACATCCAGGACGGGTTCCTGACGACGCACACGCTGGAAACGATCCGGCTGCCGGAAGAAGAGCTGATGAAGGACTTCATCGGCGATCCCAAGCTGCGGCTGCGCAAGCTGTTCGACCCGGCCAAGCCGGTGCTCACCGGCTGCGTGCAGAACCAGGACAGCTACATGAAGGGCAAGGTGGCGCAGCGCTACTTCTACGACCGGGTGTCGCCGGCGCTGTCGAACGCCTTCGAGGATTACGGCAAGCTGACCGGGCGGCGCTACGATTTCCTGAAGCGATACCGGATGGAAGGCGCGGAGTACGCCCTCATCGGCATGGGCTCGATGATGGACACGGCGGAAGCGACCGTGGATTACCTGCGCAGCCAGGGCATGAACATCGGCGCGATCACGGTGGTGAGCTTCCGGCCGTTCCCCTCGTGGGAGCTGGCGCTGGCCCTGCAACACGTGAAGGCGGCGGCGGTGATCGAGCGCTGCGACGTCCCGCTGATGGAGTCGAACCCGCTGTCGGTGGAGGTGAAGGCGGCGCTGGCGGATGCGCACATGGGCACCAGCGGCGACCGCATCCGGCACATCCCGGAAATTTATTCGGGCGTGGCGGGCTTGGGCGGGCGCGACCTGCGTCCGGGACACTTCGTGGCGGCGGCATACAACATGGTGAACGGCGGCGGCAAACGCTCATTCGTGCTGGGCGTGAGGCACCCGGACGCGCTGGAAATCACCGTCGATCCGGACGTGCGGCCCGAAGGGGCGTTCTCGCTACGCGGGCACTCGGTGGGCGGGTTTGGGTCGGTGACTACTAATAAGGTGATCGCGGCGGTGGCGAGCGATCTGTTCAACCTGTACGCGCAGGCGTTCCCCAAGTACGGCTCGGAAAAGAAGGGCCTGCCGACAAATTACTACTTGACGCTGGCGCCGGAGGTGATCCGGATGCACGCGGAGCTGAACCTGGTGGACTTTGTCGCCATCCAGGACCAGAACGCGTTCCGGAGCGGCGACCCGCTGGCGGGACTGAGGCCGGAGGGCGCGATCTACCTGCAATCAACCCTGCCGCACAACGAAGACCAGGTGTGGCGTAGCCTGCCGCTGAAGGCGCGCCAGACGATCCGCGAGCGCAAGCTGAAGCTGTACGCGCTGGACGCGCAGAAGATCGCGCGCGAGTGCGCCACGCGGGCGGACCTGCAGATCCGCATGCAGGGCATCGTGCTGCTGGGCGCGTTCCTGAAGCTGACGCCGTTTGCGGCGAAGGCCGGACTGGACGCGGAGAAACTGTTCGGCTTGCTGCGTACGACTTTGACCAAGTACTTCGGCAAGCGCGGCGGGTCGGTGGTGGACGACAACATCAACGCGGCGCGGCGCGGATATGAGGAAGTGGCGCTGATTACGCCGCCGGCCGAGGACGTGGAACTGGCAGCGGAGAAATCGTACAAGTTCCAGGTCGCGGACATCCCGACGGCGCAACCGGAGGTGGTGGAGGCGGACTTTTGCGAGCACGTGATCGGCAACTACGCCCGCGGCAAGGAAAGCGACCTGGCCGCCGACGAATACCTGGGTCGCAGCTTCATGCCGGCGGCCAGCGCCATGCGGCGCAGCTTCCGCACCCTGGCGCCCGACATCCCCGAACTGGTAGCGGCAAATTGCGTGGGCTGCATGGAGTGCGTAAGCGCCTGCCCGGACACCGCCATCCTGGGCAAGGTGGTGGAGCCGGAGGCACTGCAGGAGCAGTTGGCGAAGGTCGAGATCGCGGCCATGCGGGCGGAGTTGCAGGCGGAGTTCGTCAAGACGCAGAAGTACTGGGCGATTCCGGAAAAGAAAGGCGAGCAGGGCGGGCTGTTCAGCATCTTCGTGGACCCCGACAAGTGCAAGGGCTGCGGCGAGTGCGTGGTGGCCTGCGGCAGCCACAAGGCGCTGGCGATGAAGCCGAAGAATGGAAACGTCAGCCGGATGGATTTGATGATGGACCTCTATCATCACCTGCCGGAAACGCCGGCCCGGCTGCTGAACGAGAAGGCGCTGGGCGACATGATGCTGGCACACCGCTCGCAACTGTTCGTGGGCGGCGCCGGATCGTGCATGGGCTGCGGCGAAGCGACGGCCATACGGCTAATGTTGGCGGCCACCGGGTTCGTCTATGGGGCGGACAAGATCGGCATCGTAGGCGCGACCGGGTGCAACAGCGTGTACGGTTCGACCTATCCGTTCAACCCGTACACGGTGCCGTGGACGAACTCGCTGTTCGAGAACGCGCCGGCGGACGCGATGGGTATCCGTTTGCGCTGGCACCAGGAAGGCCACGACGAGTACAAACTGTGGTGCCTGGGCGGCGACGGCGCCATGTACGACATCGGGTTCCAGTCGCTGAGCCGGATGCTGGCCTCGGGCATGGACATCAAGGTGCTGGTGCTGGACACGCAGGTGTACTCCAACACCGGCGGGCAGGCTTCGACGTCCACCTTTACCGGGCAGGATGCCAAGATGGCGGCGGTGGGCAAAGCGAACCCCGGGGGAAAAACGGAGCATCGCAAGGAAATGGCGCAGATCATGATGATGCACCCCAACGCCTTCGTGGCGCAGACCATCGCCGGCAATCCCAGCCACTTCTACAAGACGATCATGGCGGCCAACGAGTATCCCGGGCCGGCGGTGGTGATTGCCTATACCACCTGCCAACCGGAGCACGGAGTGGCCGACGACCGTTCGATGCTGCAGGAAAAGCTGGCGGTGGAGTCGAGGGCGTTTCCGCTGCTGGTTTACGATCCGCGCAAGGGCGAGAAGTTCCGCGAGCGGCTGAGCCTGGCGGGCAACCCGGCGGTGAAAGAAGACTGGTACGTGGATCCGCGGAACAACCAGACCGTGGACTTCATCAGCTTCGCCAAGACGGAGGGCCGATTCTCGCGGCACTTCGACGCCGACGGCAATCCCGACGAGGCCATCAAGGCGGCGCAGCAGGACCGCTTGGAGAATTGGCGGAGACTGCAGGAGTTGGCCGGACTGAAGTAGCGATTAGCAATTAGCGAATAGCGATTAGGAATGCCGTCCCGAGTGGGGCGGCATTTTATTGTCGCTGTAGCCCCCTTCCGACGACCAATACAAAAGAAGAACTGCGGCGGCACAAGGCGGATGTGCACAACAATCGTGGCGATGCTTCGGCGTTCCGATGTGAAACCGCGGGTCTTTCCGGGATTTGGCGTGGTACGGCGCAGGCGCTCTTCTGCGCTGCCCGCGCCACCGCGTGCTAGCGTGAGTCGGTACTAACTTCGCCACGCCGAGTGAATCCATGAGCGCCGCTCCTGACGGTAACGCCGATGTCCAGCCTGGTAGCGGCAGCGCCGAGGCGGACGCGATGTCGTTCTTCAGATTGCTTCGCCGCTGGTCACGGGCCGAATGGATGGCCGCCTCCGCCGCGCTGTTCTGCTGTGTCGTCGGCGTACTGGACATGCTGGCCTGGCATCTTCACCTGGTTCCTTGGCTGACCTACCCAGCCGGCTCCATGCCGATGGTGCACAACACCGCCCTGTTGTTCTTCCTGAGCGGTATTTCGGTCCTGGCCGTGCTGGCACGGTGGCCGCGGATGGGGCTGTGGATCGGCATTGTGGTGGCAGCGATCGCCGCCGCGGTCGAACTGCAGTACCTGGCCAACGTGGATTTCGGCATTGACCAGTTGCTCTGCCGGGCGTACCTGCCCGGCTTTTCCCACCCGGGAGGCATGGCGCCGAACACCGCCCTTTGTTTCATCGCGGCTGGCGCAGCGTTGGCATTGGCCAATGGCCGATGGCGCTTTGCTCTGCGCGCGCCGCTCATCGGCTTGTTGGGATCGGCGGTCGCGGTGCTGGGGCTGGCCGCCCTGCTGGGATACGCCATCTCCCTGGCGACCGCCTACACCTGGATCGCCTCCACGCCGATGGCGCTGCTGACCGCGGTATCGCTGGTGATCCTGGGGATAGGCAATGGGGCGCTGGCCTGGGCGGCCACGAAGGCGGGAGCGGCGCCCGGCTGGCTGGCTTATGTGGTCCTTACCGGCTTGGCAAGCGCCTCCGCCCTGCTGTGGCAGGCGCTCGACGCGGAGCGCAGGTATCCAGTCAAGATCTACAGCTCGTCCCCGGAGGTGACGCTGGCGCTGGGACTGGTGATCTCGCTGCTGGCGGCTGGCGCCATCGCGCTGGCGCAGATGGCGCGGCGGCAGGCGCGCGCGACGGCGGCGAGCAACCTCCAACTCGCGGCCGAGATCGAGCAGCGCCGGCAAGCCGAAAGGGAACTGCAGCGAATGAACCGGGCCTTGCGCGCGCTCAGCGACTGCAACCAGCTATTGCTCCACGCGCCGGACGAGCAGTCCCTGCTGGAGGGAGTGTGCCGCATCCTGGTGGAGCAGTGCGGATACGCGCTGGCGTGGGTGGGGCATCCGCAGCAGGACGAAGCCAAGACGGTGCGGGCGGTGGCGGCTGAGGGCGTCGCGAAGGACTATCTCACGCCCGGGCTGGTGACCTGGGCCGACGAGGAGCGCGGGCGAGGACCGACGGGAACGGCGATACGAACCGGGAAGACCGTGACTCTCGACGACGCCTCCACCGATCCGCGCTTTGGTCCGTGGCGGGAGCGGGCGCTGAGCAAGAGCTTTCACTCCTCCGTGTGCCTGCCGGTCGATATCGGCGAGAGCCTGCCGGCAGGGCTGACCATTTATTCCACGCAAAAAGGAGCTTTCCAGGGCGAAGAACTGAAGCTGCTGGCCGAGCTGGCGCAGGACCTGGGGTACGGCATCCGCATGCTGCGCATGCGCGCCGAACGCGAGCAGGCCGAGCACCGGATGCGCTACCTGGCGGCAATCGTAGAGTCCTCCGAGGACGCGATCTACAGCAAGGATATGGAAGGAAGGATTCTCAGTTGGAATCGCGGGGCGGAGAAGATCTACGGCTATACGGCCGAGGAGATGGTGGGCCAGCCGGTGGCGCGACTTGCCGCGCCCGAGCAGGGCGACGAAGTCGAGCGGATCCTGGAACGCATTCGAGGGGGTGAGACGGTTGAGCACTACGAGACGGTACGGCTGCGGAAAGACGGAACACGATGTGATGTGTCGGTTACGGTATCGCCCATCCACGATCCCGGCGGGCGGATCACCGGCGCATCCAGCATTGCGCGCGATATTACGGATCGCAAGCACACGGCACGCCGCTTGGCGCAGCAGCAGTTCTATACCCGGTCGCTAATTGAGGCCAGCCTGGATCCGCTGGTGACCATCAGCCGCGAGGGGAAAGTCACGGACGTCAACCGGGCGACGGTATCGGTCACCGGCGTGAGCCGCGAGGAACTGGTCGGCAGCGATTTTTGCGATTACTTCTCCGAGCCGGAGCAAGCCCGCGCCGGGTACCAGCAGGTGTTCGCGGAAGGGTTTGTTCGGGACTACCCGCTAGCCATCCGACACAGTTCGGGCCGGCTCACCGACGTGCTCTACCACGCCACCGTGTTCCGTAATCAGGACGGTGAAGTGGAGGGCGTATTCGCGGCGGCGCGCGACATCACGGAGAGGAAGCTGGCGGAGCGCCGGCTGCAGGAACAGCAGTACTATGCGCGGTCGTTGCTCGAGGCCAGTCTGGATCCCCTGGTGACCATCAGCCGCGAGGGGAAGATCACGGACGTGAACCGGGCGACGGAAACGATCACCGAGGTGGCGCGCGATCGGCTGATCGGCAGCGATTTTTGCGACTACTTCACGGAACCCAGGAAGGCGCGCGATGGCTACCAGCAAGTGTTCGCGAAGGGCATGGTGCAGGACTACGCGCTCGCCATCCGGCACATTTCGGGCCAGGTTATCGACGTCCTGTACAACGCCACCCTGTTCCGCAGCGAAGCGGGGGAGATAAAAGGCGTATTCGCGGCGGCGCGGGACGTCACGAAACAAAAACGGGCAGAGTCGGAAGCACAACGCAACATGGAGGAACTGGAGCGCAGCAACGCCGAGCTGCAGGACTTCGCTTCCATCGCGTCGCACGATCTGCAGGAGCCGTTACGCAAGGTGCTGGCGTTCGGCGAGCACCTGAAAGAGCACAGCGGAGACAAGCTGGACGATCTGGGGCGGGATTTCCTGGCGCGGATGCAGAACGCGGCGCAGCGCATGTCGGGGCTGATCGATGCGCTGCTGGAGTACTCGCGGGTGGCGACGCGGGCCCTGCCCTTCCAACTGGTGGACATGTTGGCCGTGGTCTTCGGGGTGGTGGCGGACATGGAAGAGCGGATCGCGAAATCGCATGCCCGGATCGAGGTCGCGGCCATGCCGCAAGTGATGGCCGACCCGATGCAGGTGCGACAACTGGTGCAGAACCTGGTGGGCAACGCACTCAAGTTCCAGCGGCCCGGTACCAGGCCCCACGTGGTGATCGAAGGCCGGACCACCGGGCGCGGTTGGAGCGAGATCAGCGTGCGCGACAACGGGATTGGGTTCGAGGAGAAATATCTCGACCGGATCTTCCGCCCGTTCCAGCGGCTGCATGGGCGGACTGAGTACGAAGGCAGCGGCATGGGGCTGGCGATCTGCCGCAAGGTGGTGGCGCGGCATGAAGGCACGATCACCGCGCACAGCGCGCCGGGCGAGGGCAGCACGTTCGTGGTGACGCTGCCCGCCGCGCCGCAGGTGCAGGTCGAATTACAAGAGAGGAAAGAGCCATGGTTAACGGAAAAGGCGGCGAGCTAGTCCGAATCCTGCTCGTCGAAGATGATGACGACGATTACTTCCTGACGGCGCAGGCGCTGAAAGGGAACCGGTTGCTGAACGAAATCAAACGGGTGAAGGACGGCGTAGATCTGATGCACTACCTGCGCCATCAAGACGATTTTTCGAACCCCGAGAAAGCGCCCGAGCCGTCGCTGATCCTGCTGGACCTGAACATGCCACGCATGGACGGGCGGGAGGCGCTGCGGGAGATCAAGTCGGACCCGAAGCTGCGCCACATCCCGGTGGTGGTGCTGACCACGTCGCGGGCGGAAGAGGACGTGGTGCGCTCCTATGATCTGGGAGTGAATTCGTTCATCACCAAGCCGGTGACGTTCCAGGGGATGGTGGATGCGATGAAGGCGGTGGGGCGGTACTGGTTTGAGGTGGTGGAGTTGCCGACGTAGGGGACCATGATGAGCACGGAGACGCTGCAGTTCCTGGTGGTGGAGGACGACGAGGACGATTTCCTGCATATCCGCCAACTGTTGAAGAAGAGTTCCGGCGAAGCGGATGTGGAGCGGGCGTCGACGGCCGATGCGGCGATGCGGATGGCGAACGATCACCCTCCTGACCTGTGCATCGTCGATTATCGTCTGGGGGACAAGGATGGGCTGGAGGTCTTGCGGGAGCTGAAGAACCGCGACGCGGCGGCGCCGGTGATTTTTCTGACCGGGCAGGGAGACGAAGAGGTCGCGGTGCAGGCGATGAAGGCGGGCGCGACCGACTACCTGCTGAAATCGAAGCTCAATGCGCAGTCGCTGGCAGCGGCGGTGCGCTATGCGCTGACGCTGAGCAAGGAACACGAGGCGGTGCGGGTGGCGCGGCGAGCGCTCTATGCCAGCGAGCAGCGGTTTCGTGCCCTGGTGGAGAACAGCTCGGACGCAATCGCACTGCTGGATGCGCTGGGCACGATCGTTTACGTGAGCCACTCCGTGCAGCGGATGATGGGCTTCGCGCCGGAAGAAATGGTGGAGACATGCGCTTTCGACCACATCCACCCAGAGGATGTGGAGTCGGTTCGGCGGGTGTTTTCCGCCCTGTTGAAATCCCCGGGGATACCGCTGCGGGTCGAATACCGCCGGCGTCACAAAGAAGGCACGTGGCGGGTGCTGGAAAGCACGGCCACGAACCGGCTCAATGATCCGGCCGTCGGAGCCATTGTGGTCAACGAGCGCGACATCACCGAGCGGCGACAGGCGGAAGCCGAATTCCGCAAGCTATGGAGCGCGGTGGAGCAGTCGGCCGACATCGTGGTGATGACAGATCGGAACGGAGTGATTGAGTACGTGAACCCGTCGTTCGAAACGCTGACCGGGTACACGCGGGAAGAGACAGTGGGGAGAACGCCGCGCATCCTGAAATCGGGGCGCCAGGACCGGGCGTTCTATGGACGCATGTGGGCCACCCTGCTGTCGGGCAAGGTCTTCCGGGGCGAACTGGTGAACCGGAAGAAAAACGGGGAGCTGTACTGGGCGGAGAAAACGGTTACGCCCATCGTCGACGAGCGCGGCCAGATCCGCAACTTCATCTCCAACGATCGCGACATTACCGAACGGCGCGGGCTGGAGCAGCAACTGCTGCACTCGCAAAAGATGGACGCGGTGGGGCAGTTGGCGGGAGGCGTGGCGCACGATTTCAACAACCTGCTGATGGTGATCAGCAGCTATGCCGAGCTGCTGTCGGACTCGATCGGGGGCAACGCCAAGGCGCAGCGCCAGGCAGAGGAGATCCAGAAAGCGGCGCGGCGGGCGGCCGGGTTGACGCAGCAACTGCTGGCGTTCAGCCGCAAGCAGGTGTTAGCGCCCCGCATCATGGACCTGAACAGCGTGCTGGCCGATATCGGGCGGATGCTGCCGCGACTGATTGGGGAGGACATCCAGGTGGAAATCCGGCCCGGCGCCTCGTTGTGGAAGGTGAAGGCCGATCCGGTGCAAATCGGGCAGGTCATCATGAACCTGGCGGTCAACGCGCGCGATGCCATGCCGCGTGGCGGACAACTGGTGCTGGAGACGTCGAACGCGCACCTGGACGACGACTACGCGCGCAAGCACGTGGGAGTCTCACCGGGCGAGCATGTCATGCTGACGGTCAGCGACACAGGTTGCGGAATTCCTGCTGACATTCTGCCGCACATTTTCGAGCCGTTCTTTACCACCAAGGAGCAGGACAAGGGAACCGGGCTGGGACTGCCGACGGTGTACGGCATCGTGAAACAGAGCGGCGGGTTCATATGGGTGTACAGCGAAGTGGATCGTGGGACGGTGTTCAAGGTGTACCTGCCGCGCGCCGAAGCGGTGGCGGACCAGAACCAGGACGAGCGGCCGACCGCGCCCCCGCCGCGGGGGTCGGAGACCATCCTGATGGTGGAAGACGAGGAAGCGGTGCGCGAATCCACCTGCGAATATCTAGCCTCGCGCGGCTACACCGTCCTGCAGGGGAAAGACGGCGCCGACGCGCTGCACGTGCTGGAACACTTCGCGGGGAAGATCCACCTGCTGATTACCGACGTGATCATGCCGGGCATGAGCGGGGCAGAGCTGGGCATGCGCGTGCGCGAGCTGCGGCCGGGCACCAAGGTGATCTACATTTCCGGCTACACCGAGTCCACGGTCGGGCATCACGGGGTTGAGGCCACGTCGGGATTTCTCCCGAAGCCGTTCACCTTAACGGCACTGGCCGGCAAGGTTCGTGAAGTGCTGGACCAGGCCGTGCCCGCGTCTGGCGAAGCAGAATCGCTGCCGCTGGCGGAGGCGAAGTAGTGGCGCGCGGCCCAGCACAAAGCTGGGGAGCCGCGATTCCGATCCGAACCGGCCCACGGGTCAGCGGACGACCATCACCGGGCAGTGCGCGTACCGGAGTACGCGCTCCGATACCGAACCCAGCAGCCATTTCTCGAACCGCGACATTCCTCGTCGCCCCAGGATGATCAGGTCCACTTCGTCTTGTTCCGCCCGATGCACGATCTGTTCTGCCGGGTGGCCCACAGCAATGTCCGTGGTAATTTCCAAATCGTGGCCCTTGGCCTTTTCGAGAATCTTCTTAAAACCTTCCTCGTAGTGTTCTCGCGCGTCATCGAGCACCGCTTCCATCTCGACTGACGTGGCAGGTTCGGGAGGGCGAGCGACAGCAAAGATCAGGACGGTGCAATCGAGCGACTCGGCCAGCGAAAGCGCGACATCCACGGCCTTGTCCGCCTGCGCGGACCCGTCGTATCCAACCATGATCTTGCGGAAGTGCGGATTCTGCCTTCGTCCAGTCATTTGCCTCCCCAATCTAGTCCGCCGTAGAGGCCGACACCTGAGGAACGGACCCCACCTGTTCCTCGTGCTTGCGCGGCAACAGATGCCGCGGCATGAAGAACGCATTGGCGATCATCGTCGGAACGACGGCGCTGCCGATGACCGTGGCAACAAGAAACGAATACTGCCCCTGGTCGATGATGCCGTGATTCAGGCCGAAGAGCGAAGAAATCGTACCAAACGTCAGACCGGTGGACATCATCAGCGTGTAATACAGACCTTCCTCGCGCTGATACTTAAATGCCTTCACGGTAGGCAGCAAACCGGTGATCTTTGACAGCATCTTGGCGAAGAACAAGGCCACGAAAATCAACGGGGCTGCGATCAGAGCAGGTACGGACACAAACGAACCAGCCCGGATGAAGTAGAACGGCGTCAGCAGCCCGAAGGTCAGCGTCCGCAGCCTGCGGATGAGCGCGTGATCCTTGCCGACCGTTCCGGCCAGGATCATTCCGATGATGTAGGCCGGAAGCACAGCCTCGCTCCCTGCCCACGACGCTAAAGCGCCCATGGCGAAGAGCACCAACAATAAATACTTGGCTTCAATCTCGGATACGCGCCCGCCATAGCGGCGGAAAAATTTGGGAGTGACCATCGGCAGGACGGCGAACACGGCCACGCTGACGACCACAAAGATCAGCGTACGAATCGTGAACGGCGAAAAAATCAGTCCGAGAGCAATCACGGTCCCGAGGTCATTGACGAAGCAGGCTGCGAGAATCGCTTTGCCGAAATTAGTCTTGTTGAAGCCCAGCTCCAACATGACCGCGTAGACAACCGCGACCGACGTCGTGGAAAGCGCCACGCCCGCCAGCCAACTGGAGCGGGCACTCCAGTGCAAGAGGTAGTGCGCGATGGCCGTACAGCCGAGGAACGGTCCGAAAAAGCCGACCAAGCCCACGGCCGACGCCTCTTTCCACTTGGCGCGGAAAATGGCCGGATCGAGTTCCGCCCCGGCCAGAAAGGTAAGAACGATTGCGCCCGTGCCAGCGAGAAAGCTGATCCATCCAGTGCTGCCCGCCAACCCCGACTTCACCACCAACGACACGATCACGAGTTGGGCCATCGTGCCGACGACGATTTCAGTCAGGGCAACAGAAATTTTGAGCCAATTGCCCAGCAGAGTGGAAACTACCGCCAAGCCGACCCAAACCGCTGCTAAAAGCCACACGCTCTCCATGACTCGCTCCAAAGCTGGATTGCAGGATCGTTGCCGGGCACATGACTCCGCGACAAGGATTCCCGTCAGGAGTCATCATCTGTCCCGGCATGAGGTGGGACAGCGGTTATGCGGCGAACTCCTTCGCCGTTACCAGATTCATTACAGGAAGATGCGATGGCGAGTCAATTGGATTCCGCGACATCGTTCTTTGGCGGACTGGCCCCTATCCGCTCACCACGGGCCACTGCCGTATGGGGCGAAGTTTTCCCTTTTCCAGAATGAATTCGTCGCCGCGCCAAGCCACGGTGTGGCCGGCAAAGCTGGCGATCCAGACTGCCAAGGCGACGACGTCGCGCAGCGGCAGCAGCGCCAGCAAGCGGGGAACGTCATCGTCATGCAGGATTTTTCTGCCGACGACCATCGCCATGGTGAGGCGCAGCGCGGCGGCCACGGCGAGCACGCCCCAGGCCCAGGCGGCGCCGCCGGACAGCAGCAGCGCCAGCAAAGCCCACGGCAGGCCGAAGGTCAGGCCAATTCCGGTGTAACCCCAGCGGCGCGAGTCGCGCGTACTGCGCGCCCAGCGCAGTTGATGCTGGAGAAAGCCGCGCACGCCGTAATCCGGCAGATGATGGTCGACCACGACATCGGAGAGGCGAACCTCAAATCCGGCCTTCGCGACGCGCGCGCCCAGCTCAAAATCGTCGGCCAGGTAATCCACCAGCGGCCCGAAACCGCCGATCGCATGCAGCACCTTGCGAGGGAACGCCAGCGTGGAGCCGAGCGCGAAGCGGATGCCTTCGATCTGGCGCGCGGCCAGAACGCCCGCGCTGAAATCGGTGCTGATCCCGATGCTCTCCAGCTTCGATCCCAGCGTCTTGCCGGCGATGCCGCGATACAGGCAGGTCACCATGCCGACGTGAGGGTCGGCGAATTCCTGCACCACCCGGCGCAGGTAGTCGGGATCGACACGAATGTCGCTGTCGTTGACGATCAGGTATTCATGGCGCGCCTGCGGCAACATTTGCACCAGGTTGCTGACCTTCAAATTCGTCCCCAGCACCTTGGGGCAGACCATCAGCCGAATGTCATGCTGCGGGAACTCGGCTTGCAGCCGCTCGACCAGTTGCGCGGCCGGATCATCGGGATCGCTGACGCCGAAAATCAGTTCGTACTGGGGATAATCCTGCAGGCAATGGCTGCGGAAGCTGCCGTACAGATCGGGATCGGTGCCGCGCAGCGGCTTCAGGATCGAGATGGGCGGAGTCCAGTGAGGCGCGGGGGAACGGCGGCTGTCACGCAGGAAGCGGCGCGCGCTCCACAGACAAAGCAGGTAGTACCCGCAGCCGGCGGCGGCGGCCAGCAGCGCGATCACTTCGACAAAGTGGACCAGGTTCTGCAACATCCAAGCTCGCGCGCCCGGCGCTCACTCCCCTCTTTGCGAACGCAATGGCGTCGCACAACGACAGGACAGAGTAGCAGATGGCTCGCGGCCCCTGTCAGTGAATTCCCACCAATGGGCGCATTCTACTCGTATCGGAGCGCCTCAATGGGATCAAGATTCGACGCCTTCCATGCCGGATAGATGCCGAACACCAACCCGGTGGCGCAAGCAATCCAGAAACCGGTCATGGTCCAGAACACCGACATCCGGGCCGGCAGGGACGACCAGATCACGCGCACCAGGTAAGTGAGCGCCGCCCCCAGCAGCACGCCGAGCAGGCCGCCCAGGGCCGTCAAGGTCACCGCCTCGAGAGTGAATTGCAGCAGGATGTCGCGTTTGCGCGCGCCCATCGCCTTGCGCACCCCGATCTCACGGGTGCGCTCGGTGACCGAGACCAGCATGATGTTCATCACTCCGACCCCGCCCACGATCAGCCCCACGCTCGACACCGCAAACATGAAAACGAACACCGCGCCGGTCACCTGGTTCCAGACATCGGACAGGGAATCCTGCGTCAGGATGGCGAAATTGTCGGGCGCGTTGGGCGGGACGTGACGGCGCCGCCGCAAGAGTTGCCGCATCTCGTCAATCGCCTTCGGCATGTCCTCATGCGAGGTGGCCTTCACGCTGATCCAGTGGTCCTTGATCTCGGGATGCAGCTTGCGGAAGGTGCTTAGCGGAAAACGCACGATGTTGTCGTCGGGGTTCTTGCCGCCGGCAAACGCGCTCTTCACCGGGTCCATGACGCCGATGACACGAAACAACTGTCCCTCGATGTTGATCTCCTTGCCGACCGGATTGCCTTCGGGGAACAGTGTCTGGGCGGTTTCCGCGCCCAGGTTAATGACCGGGGTGCGGTGCTGGTCGTCGAATTCATCGAACCAGCGCCCTTGCGAGATCGGCAGGTCGTACACGATGCGGGCGCTGGCCATGTCGCCCTCGAGAATCACGTTCTTCGCCTTCTGACCGTTGTACTTCACGACGTAGGTGCCGGTGCCGAACTGGCGCATGAAGAAGCGCACGCCGGCGGTGACGTTCTGCACGTGCGGCAGGTCGCGCATGGCCAGCGCGTCCTCGCGGGTCAGTTCCTTGCGCTTGCGCATCTCGTCGGGAATGCGGCCGAAGATGAAGGGCTCCTGGTGGTAGGCAACGATGATGTTGGAGCCCATGGACTGGATGGCCCCGGTGACGTTGTCGTTGAGGCCGCGCACCACGGAAGAAATGGCGATGACCACGGCGACGCCAATCACCACGCCCAGGATGGTCAGTCCCGAGCGCAGCTTGTTTTTGCGGATCGTCTCCCAAGCCATGCGCACGATCACGCCGTAATCGCGACTCTGAATCATTTACTGTTCGGACCTCAGGGCGACGATCGGGTCCAGGCTGGCCGCGCGCTTGGCCGGATACACGCCGAAGAAAATTCCCACGCTCGCCGAAACCAGTAAGCCGGCAGCGATCGCCCACAGCTTGATGACCGACGGCATGCCGATCAACAAGGTCACGGTTTTTGCGATCAGCACGCCGAGGCCGATGCCGAAAAAGCCACCGACAATCGCCATCGTGCTCGACTCGATCAGGAACTGGCGCAGCACGTCGTTGCGGCGCGCGCCCAGCGCCTTGCGGATGCCGATCTCGCGGGTGCGCTCGGTCACCGACACCAGCATGATGTTCATGATGACGATGCCGCCGACGACCAAGGAAATGGCGGCAATGGCGATCATGGCGATGAAGAAGCTGCCGCTGATGTTGGACCAGATGCCGAGAAAGCTGGCGTTGGTTTCGACGGCGAAGGAGTCGGGCGCGCCCGGCAGGTCGTGGCGGCGCGAGCGCATGATGGCGCGCGCCTCGTCCATGGCGATTTCGAACTGCGGTCCCAGCCCCGCCGATTTCGCGACAATGCGGATGCTGTTGTGCGACCCGTACTTCCTCATCCAGGCCGTCACCGGGATCAGGACGTAGTTGTCGCGGCTCTGGCCCAGCGTCTTGCCCTCCTTCTTGCCCAGCCCGATCACGGTGTACATCTCGCCGTCAATGCGGATTTCGCGGCCGATCGGGTCCAGGCCGGGCATCAGCTTCTCCACGATGTCCTGGCCGATGATGGCGACGCGCGAAGCATTTCTGAGATCAACGTCGTTGAGCATGCGCCCGGCCACGATGTCCAGGTCGAGAATCGGCGCCATGCTCGGGGTCAAGCCCCGGACCAAGGTGTCGCTGCTGGACTGGTCCGCGTACTTGACCTTGCCGTTCAGGTTGTAGATGCTGGCGCCGACGTACTTGCAGTGCGTGCATCCGGCGAGCACGGCCTCGTAGTCGTCGAGCGTGAAGTCCTTGCGCTTCTCGCCCTCGATCAACTGATCAATGCTGGTTATAAGCGGCGAGACCTTGCTGACGATGAACACGTCCGCGCCCAGGTTGAAGATCTTGGTGGCCACGTAGCCGTTGATGCCGTTGACGAAGGTCACCACGGCAATCACCGCCGCCACGCCAATGACGACGCCCAGCAGCGTCAGCGTGGAGCGCAGCTTGTTGGCCCACAAGGAGTGCAGGGCGATGCGGATGCCTTCGCTGGTGTTCATGCGGGAGCAGGTATCAGGATACTAGATGAATAGATGTGGGAGGCAGGCGGCTGGAATGAATCGGGCTTGGCGGCTGCGGATCGAATATAATGAGGAAGTTGGCAGCCGGACCGGACGGTCGCTGTCGCCTTCACCGGCGGCAGAGGAAAGTCCGAACTCCGCAGAGCAGTGTGCCGGATAACGTCCGGGAGGCTGGTTTCAAGACCAGTCGACGGAAAGTGCCACAGAAAACATACCGCCGAGCAATCGGTAAGGGTGAAAAGGTGCGGTAAGAGCGCACCGCCCGTTTAGTAATAAACGGGGCAGGGCAAACCCCACACGGAGCAAGACCAAATAGGGGACCAGTCCGGGAGCAATCCCGGCACGTGCCGGCTCGGCGCGGATGAGTTCCGGGTAGGTCGCTACAGCCGGGCAGCGATGTCCGGCGCAGAGGAATGACCGTCCCACCCGCAAGGGCGGACAGAATTCGGCTTACAAAGTTCGGCTGCCAACTTACTGATTTCAAGCAAGTTATTTCCACTCCATCGCCTTAGTGTCCATGTTACGAGAATAGAATTCTCGGTCCGGCAGGGCGTAGCTGAGTAGTTGGCGCGACGTCACGGGTACGCGCCTCCGATAAAGCCCTAGCGTAATCCGCCAGTAATACACGGATGCGTGAGCATTCGCGCAGATTGCTGGCGCATTTTGCATGCATAATGGCATGTTTTGCATATCGTAACACTCGGCGAACATCTAAATTAAATACATGCAGAACGCCAAAGCTTACTCCGCTGCCAGCACGACTTCGCCGCTTGCCTTTACCACGATCCCGAGGCGCGAACCAACCGAACACGACGTACAGATCGAAATCCTGTTCTGCGGTATTTGCCACTCTGATCTTCACTCGGTGCGTAATGAGTGGAGCGAATTCATGCCCACTGTGTACCCGATTGTTCCGGGCCATGAGATTGTCGGCCGCGTGACCAAGGTCGGCTCCGCCGTTACCAAATTTAAGCCCGGCGATCTCGCCGCGGTTGGCTGCCTGGTGGACTCGGACGGCACGTGTCCAGAGTGTCGGGCTAACCTTGAGCAGTTCTGCCCGAATCTCACGCTCACCTTTAATATGCCGGACAAGCACCTCGGAGGCGTGACCTATGGCGGTTACTCCGAGAGCATTGTCGTGGACCAGAGGTTCGTCCTGCGTGTCCCATCGAATCTGAACCTCGCCGGAGCCGCTCCTCTGCTCTGCGCTGGAATCACAACCTACTCGCCCATGCGCCGCTGGGGTGTCACCAAGGGCAAGAAAGTTGGCGTGGTTGGGCTAGGCGGATTGGGCCACATGGCCGTAAAGTTTGCGCATGCGCTCGGAACCCAGGTCGTTGTCTTCACGACTTCACCGAACAAAAAGGAAGACGCACTTCGTCTCGGCGCCGACGCAGTCGTCGTCTCCCGCAATGCCGACGAGATGCAAAGGCACACCGAAAGCTTCGATTTCATCCTCGACGCCGTTTCCGCGGACCATGACATCAACGCCTATATCAACCTGCTCCGCCGCGACGGCAACCTTACTATTGTCGGCGCCCCGGCGAAGCCCCTCTGTGTTTCTGCCTTCGGCCTGATTATGCGCCGTCGCAGTTTTTCAGGCTCAAACATCGGCGGCATCGCCGAAACTCAGGAGATGCTCGATTTCTGCGGGAAGCACAACATCACCGCCGATGTCGAAGTCATCCCGATCCAGAGGGTTAACGAAGCCTACGAGAGACTGCTCAAGTCCGATGTGAAGTACCGCTTTTCCATCGATATGGCTTCTCTCAAATCCGAGTAAACCGATGAATAAGCACTTTCGCTTCTCGGGCAGTACTTTTCAACGATTGGAAGAACTTGGGGTCCGTGCCCGTACGGTCCTGCGCAGAGCCGGGCTCCCCCAGACATTTATCAATCAACCCCGTGTGCTTCTCAACACGGAAGAACTCTTTGCGCTTTGGTGTGCCGTGGGCGAGGTCAGCACAGACCTTTCCATCGGGCTCCTGCTCGGCACAGAAACGAAGGTCGAGCGATTTCACCCAATCGGTCTCGCCGCTCTCTCGTCAGAGAACTTCGGCTCAGCCATGGACCAAATGGCTCGCTATAAGCAGCTCACCTGCCCTGAAGAGATTCTGCAGGAAGTGAACGGCGGAGAGTGGAGCATCCAGTTCCGTTGGCTTCTCGCGCATGAGGTGGAGCCTCCGGTGCTGATCGAATGCTGCTTCGCCTGGGTGCTCTCGACCGCTCGCCTCGGCACGGGGACGCGTATTTCGCCGCTTCGCGTGGAGTTCGTACAACCTCGTGCCCACGTGAAGACTATCGAGCGTCACTTCGGCTGCCCTGTCGTCTGCGCGGCTCCGCGCAACGCTATCATTTTTCGCGCCACGGACGCCAATCGCCCGTTCGTCACGCGTAACGCCGAGCTCCTGGGATTACTTGCACCGCAGTTTGATGAAGAGCTGAAGGAGGAAAACGGGGACGAGAACTTTATCGAACGCGTCCGTATAGCGATACAACAGAGACTCACTGGCCGCCGCCCCACCATCGAGGACATCGCCGATGCGCTACATATCAGTTCCCGTACCTTGCAGCGACGCTTGCAAGACGATGGATCCAGCTTCCAGCGCGTTCTCGAAGAAGCCCGTCACCAGCTTGCTCGCCACTATCTTAATAACTCGGTCCTCGAATTGAATGAAGCCGCCTACCTTCTCGGATATGAGGACGGAAACTCCTTCGTTCGCGCTTTCCGCACTTGGGAGGGAGTTCCACCCGCTCGATGGCGCGAACAACAGCGTGCAAGGGCGGCATCGTAACCGGGACCAATTCGATTTGTAAGGAGAAACAATGCAAAAGCGCAAACTTGGAAAAAGCAACTTAGAGGTATCGGTCATCGGGCTCGGCTGCATGGGAATGAGCTTCGGTTATGGTCCGGCTGCGGACAAAAAAGAGATGATCTCCCTGATTCGGTCTGCCGTCGAACGTGGCGTAACGTTCTTCGACACCGCCGAAGTTTACGGTCCTTTCACCAACGAAGAACTCGTAGGCGAAGCGCTGGCTCCAGTTCGTGACCAGGTGGTGATCGCCACCAAGTTCGGCTTCAAGCCTGATCCCAATGGTGGAACGCGCTGGAGCGGTCTGGACAGTCGTCCGGAACACATCAAAGAGGTCGCCGAGGGCTCGCTCAAGCGCCTCAAGACCGATGTCATCGATCTGTTCTACCAGCATCGTGTTGACCCGAACGTCCCTATCGAGGACGTCGCGGGAGCGGTGAAGGATCTAATCCAGCAAGGCAAGGTGAAGCACTTCGGACTTTCTGAAGCAGGAGTTCAAACGACGCGTCGCGCACACGCCGTCCAGCCCGTCGCGGCACTCCAGAGCGAATACTCACTTTGGTGGAGAGAACCTGAGGCCGAAGTCATACCGACCCTCGAGAAACTCGGCATCGGGTTCGTTCCATTCAGCCCGTTGGGCAAGGGCTTCCTCACCGGCAAGATCAGCGAAGACACGCAGTTCGACAAGACTGACTTCCGCAACATTGTTCCTCGCTTTACGCCGGAGAACCGTAAAACGAATCAGGCGTTGGTTGATCTGATTGGCAAGTTCGCGCAACAGAAAAAGGCGACGCCTGCCCAGATTGCTCTCGCATGGCTGCTAGCGCAGAAGCCGTGGATCGTTCCGATCCCGGGTACGACGAAGCTGCATCGACTCGAAGAGAACATCGGAGCCGCTGCCGTCGAACTTACGCGCGAGGATCTCCGGCAGCTGGAAACCGCAGCCTCAAAGATCGCGGTGCAAGGTGCTCGTTACCCCGAAGAACTGCAGAAGTTGGTGGGCCGCTGAGCAACAACGGATAACGAAAGGCGAGGTAAAGCGGTCGGGTGGTCATCACCGTCCCGTGACACAGGATGTCCGAGTGATCGTATTTGGAAGGAGTAATAAGCATGAGTAAAGAGCCGTCCCCAGCCCAGAAGATGATTGGTGACTTCGCGCCCAAGCTGGTCGATCTGACCGATCGTGTGCTTTTCGGAGAAGTATGGGAGCGCCTGGAGCTCTCCAAGCGCGACCGTAGTCTCGCAACCGTGGCGGCGCTGATTGCGATGAATCGTCCGGATCAGTTGCGGTTTCACCTGAGTTATGCCGTGCAGAATGGAGTCAAGAAGGAAGAATTGCTTGAGGTCATTACGCACCTGGCGTTTTATTCAGGCTGGCCCAATGCAATGAGCGCCATCATGGTCGCAAAAGAGGTGTTCTCGAAGGCATGAAAGCCGGGGGCTATCAAGCTAAGAGTTAGGTACAGAGGAGATCGCGAAATCACGATTACCGTGACCGGCAGAAAGTCAGGACGCACCATCTCACTGCCAATCTGGTTCGTGTGGGATGACGGGAAGCTGTACCTCTTGCCGGTGAAGGGATCGGACACACAGTGGTACAAGAACGTGCTCAAGAACCCCTCAATTCGGATTGATGCTGGGGGTGCACAGAGTCAACTTAAGGTTTTTGCTGTCACTGACGCCACGCAGGTGAAGTCCGCGGTCGAGAAATTCCGCGGCAAGTATGGGACCAGCGGCGTGAATCTTTATTCGAAGCTCGACGTAGCAGTTATCGCCCAAACGCGCTGATCGTGCGTCATCACGCCTCCGAAGTCGGATTGGAGGAAGTTTCGCCGGATTGGTACTGGGAAATACTGTTGCTTGGAGTTTTTGGTGAGGGACTTTGGTGTCCATTTAGTGTCCGGTTTGTAAGGTTCCAGGCGGACTGGAGGGCAATGGCGAGACTGAGCAGAATCTCCACAAGCCGCTGAAATCGCGGTGTTTGGACACTATCTTCCGGTCCGACAATAACTTGGGCCAGATTGGCGTTATATAATTCAACTTACAGGTCCGGCTGCCACTGTGCCCTCCACTTCGCGACACGAGGTGGAGGGCTTTCATTTAGCCTTTGGACGCACCCAGAGAATCATCTGACGGAGAATGACAATCGGAGTTGCCAAACCGCAGACGTAAAAGGATCGAGGCACTGCAATGCACTACTTGTTGTTTTACGAGGTGGGTGAGGACTACGTTTCCAGGCGCGCGGAATTTCGCGATGCGCACCTCGACAAGGCATGGAAGGCAAGCGAGCGCGGTGAACTTGTCCTGGGAGGCGCGCTGGCCAATCCGGTGGACGGCGCCGTGCTGCTGTTCAAGGGCGACTCGCCCGAGGTCGCGGAGAAGTTTGCCCGGGCTGATCCTTATGTGACCAGCGGCGTGGTGAAGCGATGGAGGGTCCGGGAGTGGACCACGGTGGTTGGAGAGGACGCCGCGACTCCCATCCGAAGCGCACAATGAACTGCGATCGGCGCGCCGTCGTTTCGCGCTAAACGTTTACACGCCATCGGGATAGAAATGGCTGCCTGAATCACCGTCGCCCACCCTTGGCTCCGGCGAAGGGTGGGATTTTTCTGCGGCGTCGGAACGACGGCCCATGAAGGGCGAGATCAGAGTCTTGCCGTCGGCAATCAATTGCAGGAGTTGCCGGTCGCGGATGTAGAGCGTGGACCCATCCAACTCCGCGAGCTTTCTTTTCTTGAACTCGACGAAAAGGCGGCTGACGGTTTCGCGCGAAATCCCGATCATCTGCGCCACCTCTTCGTGCCGGAAGGCAAACTTGATCCGCGAGGCCGTGTCACCGGCGCTCATCGGCCAATCCAACAGCAACAGGGCCAATTTTTCACCGGAAGATTGCGACAGGCCCAGACAACGGATCTCGTGACAGGCGCTGATGTAACTGGAGGTGAGCTGCCGGGCAACTCCCATGCTGATCTCCCGGCAATTGTTCATTAAACGCAAGAAGGGATCCCGCTTGATGAAAGCCAGTTGGCAAGGGCCCATGGTCTCGGCCGTCAATTCGTACTGTCTTCCGGAAAGTGTTCCGGGAAGACCGAGCACGTCGCCCGCCTTGGCCATTCGTAAGATCAGGGTCCTGCCGTCAACCGAGGTGAAGTAGAGCTTGACCCGGCCGCTCTGGAGAATGAAGATGCCACGCGCCGGCTCCCCTTCGGTAAACAGCTTGGCGGCATCCGGGTAATGGATGGGAAAACTGATCGCTTCCAGCTCGTTGGCAATGCTTTGAGTCAAGACGCCGAATACCGTGGCTGTCGTGGGCTCAGCCTGGCGTGCACGCCGGCTGGCTGCATGGTCGCGCGAAGTAGCCATAGACACCCTCCATAGGGCTGCGCCGCACAACCTCGAAGTCATGCTGGCTCAACCCCATATCAGCGATGGTTCCGGCACAGGTCTGACGCAGGGCAAGATCGAACGTCGGATCGTGCCGGGGTTCGGGTGGCCAAGACTACTCCGAACGGCCGGAAAAAACGAGGCAAATGTTACAGAAATTAGTGATGTACGTCACACGGAGCAGTGCGCTCGTCGGCGGGGTAATCCCGGGCGCATCACCTAGTCACCCGCGGCCGCATTCTCTTGCTCGTGATCCGGTGGAGTGATCTGGATCAGGTTGTCCTGGCGCAAAGCGGCTGTGGCCAGGTCGCGCTCCCAGCGGAGCGCCTCGCGAACGCCGGGGCGGAAGTTTGCGGCAAACTTGCCCACACGGACCGACCCACGCACCAGGTGGCCGACCGTGAGCGGGCCGGCTAGCTTGCGGTGGCCGATCCAGTGGAGCGCCGAACTGATGGCGCATCCGCACCGGCTGCAGTCCGGATCGCCGCCAAAGATGCACGGCTCCACGCGCGTGCGCATGTCGGCGGTGTAGTTCACCGACATCTTGGAAAAGATGCAGTCATCCGGGTCGCGCGGAGGCGCCAGCAGGGTGCGCGCAATCTCCTGGTTGAAAAGGAACTTCGGATAGCGGCGCCGCAGGTCTGGAGTCTCGCGGATGAGCCGCTCGTAATGTTCCGGCCTGAGCATCTCTGCCGAGTCCTCGTCCCGCTGCGGCGAATACGTGCTCACCCAGATGAAGTTCACCTCCGGGCGCTCGCTCCAGAAGCGTATGTACTCTTCCAGGTAACCGTCGCGCTCCAGCATGGGGCGCGTCAGGGTCCAGTGCACGTTGACTTCACAGCCCTCGATGTTGCGCAGGATGCGTTCGTAGGTGGCGGGCTTGCGGCGGACGTCGTGATGCTCGGGAAGACCGTCGATGGAGATCGTGACGCGAAAATCCTTGAACTTCATCCAGTGCTTTGGGATAGGGATGACGGCGCTGGTCACCAGCATGGCGAAAGTCCCCAGCGCGGTGATGCGCGGGATCATGGTTTCCAGTTCGCGGTGGCGCATCATGGGCTCTCCGCCCACCAGCGAGACGTGCAGCGGCCGGTAGCGGCGGATCAGGTCCACCACCCGTTCCACCAGTTCGTCGCCCTTGAAGTCGCTGAGGTCGCGCAGGCTCTTCTCGCCGCCGAGGTGGTCATCGCCGTAGGCATAACAGCCGGGGCAGCTCAGGGGGCACTCGCGCGTGATCTCGATGGACATCAGGGGCGAGCGGCCGGCCAGGATTCCCCCCCAGCCTTTCAAGAGGTGTATGGCCCGCAGGCTGCTTTTCTTTTTCATGCTTGCATTTCTCCTGGCTTCGCGGGAGACCGGTTAGGGTACTGAAGATTGTAGCCGAGGATGATTCGGCGAAACAGTGCGCAAGCAGACCAGCACGCACACCACCGCCCACATCAAGTGATTAGACGTGGGCGGTTGCTCAATTGGTTGTTTTATTGTTTTCCGGTAAATGTGGAGGCGCCTTCGCAGCCTGGAGCCTAAAGCTTGCTTACGGTTTCCACCGGTGTTGCCGCCGGCTCGCCCGCCACCTCGCGGTACACGTTCAGGATGCGCTGCACCGAAGTTTCCCACGAGAAGCGCTCGACCTGCTCGTAGCCTCTCTGCTTCAGCTTCTCCCGCAGCGGCTGGTCCACCAGGACCTTGTGCAGCGAATGCATGATTTCGAAGACATTTTCCGGGTTCACCAGCACGGCCGCGTTGCCCACCACCTCGGGCAGCGACGAAGTATTGGAGGTCACCACCGGCGTGCCGTGCGCCATCGCCTCCAGCGGCGGCAGCCCGAACCCTTCGTAGAGGGATGGAAACACGAACACCTTGGCCACATCGTAGAAAATCCGCAGCACCTCGATGGGCACGAACCCGAGGAAGCGCACGTCATTCTGCACGCCGCTCTTGATCACCGTGCGCCGCAGGTCGGGATGGCGGGAAACCTCGTCGCCGATGATGATCAGCTTCAGGTCAGGGAATTTTCCTTCCTTCTCCAGCTCCGCCTTGAGCGCGGAAAACGCCTCGATGATTCGCACCACGTTCTTGTGCGGGCTGATCCGGCCCGCGTACAGGATGAACGGGTAATTGCACTGGTAGCGTTCGGCGATCAGCTCGCGGTCGGCGTCGGTGGCGTGGCCCACCCGAAAGCGCTCGTCAATCGCGTTGTACACCACCTCGATCTGGCTCTCGGGGATATTGAACAGCCGCTGGATATCCATCTTGGTGAATTGCGAGACGGCCAGGATGCGCGCGGCGCGGCTAAGCACGCGATGCGTCAGGTAGCGATTTGCCGCCCGGCGAATTCCCGAGCCGTTGTGCGTCCGGTACATGAAATCCAGCAGGTCGTGTACGGTGATCACGTACGGGCAGGGCAGGTACAGTGGCGTCCAGAACAGGTGCGGGATGTGCACCAGGTGGCACTGGTAATGGCGCAACACCTGGGCGAATGCGAGATAACTGCGCGGCGAATGTTCGTCTACCGAAAACGGGACGATGCGGAAGTTCGGCGGGAGCTTGCCGATTTCGCGCACCCGGTCGCGCCCGCCGATCAGGAAGTAATCGCTGGCCTGGTCGAGGCGCCCCAGCGCCCGCACCACATTGCGGATGTAGGTGCCGACGCCGAAGTCGTGAATCGGCCGAATATCAATTCCCACGCGCACGCGGATAGTGTAGCGCGGAGTGCTGAAACTGAAACTCGAAACTAGTGTGTTCCCGCCATGGCCCGCGCCCGCCGCTCGGGATACAGCGGGAACGTCTCGCACATCGCCAGCACCTCGCGCTTGATCTTGCCCAGCACCTGCGCGTCGGTGCGGCTGTTGAGCGCCTGCGCGATCCAGCGTCCGATCTGGCGCATCTCGTTTTCCTTCATGCCGCGCGTGGTCAGCGCCGGCGTGCCGATGCGGATGCCGCTCGGCTTCATCGGCGGGTTGGTGTCGAACGGGATGGCGTTCTTGTTCACCGTGATGCCGGCTTCGCCCAGCGCTTTTTCCGCCTCGCTGCCCAGCATGCCCTTGCTGAAGACATCCACCAGCATCAGGTGGGTGTCGGTGCCGCCGGAGATGATGCGGATTCCTTCGCCGGCCAGCGTTTCCGCCAATACCTTGGCGTTGACCACGATCTGCCGCGCGTAGTCCTTGAACTCCGGCTGCATGGCTTCGTGGAAGCAGACCGCCTTGGCGGCCACCATGTGCACCAGCGGACCGCCCTGGTCGCCGGGGAAGACGGTCTTATCAATGGCGGCGGCCAGGTCCACCTGCTTGTCGCCCACCTGCGCCATCTTTTGGCACAGGATCATGCCTGCGCGCGGCCCGCGCAGCGTCTTGTGGGTGGTGGAAGTGACGATTTGCGCGTGCGGCACTGGCGACGGGTGCACGCCGCCCGCCACCAGACCGGCGAAGTGCGCCATGTCCACCAGGTAAAGCGCCCCGACTTTGTCGGCGATCTGGCGCATGCGGACGAAATCAATGATCCGCGGGTACGCCGAGCCGCCGCCGATAATCAGCTTCGGCCGCTCGCGCTCCGCCATCTTCTCCAGGTCGTCGTAGTCAATGGTTTCCGTTTCCTTGGTCACGCCGTAGGGCACGATCTTGTAGGTCTTGCCGGAGAAATTCAGGTGATGCCCGTGCGTGAGGTGGCCGCCGTGCGCCAGGTTCAGCCCGAAGACCACGTCTCCCGGCTGAATGACCGCGGAGTAGGCCTCCATGTTTGCCGACGAGCCGGAGTGCGGTTGCACGTTGGCATGCTCGGCGCCGAACAACTGCTTGGCGCGCTCGCGGGCCAGGGTTTCCACCACGTCGGTGAACTCGCACCCGCCGTAGTAGCGCTTGCCGGGATAGCCTTCGGCGTACTTGTTGGTGAACACCGAACCCATGGCTTCGAGCACGGCCTCGCTGACGAAGTTCTCGCTGGCGATCAACTCCAGGCCTTCGTGCTGGCGGCGCTCCTCGTTGTAGACGGCGGTGGCGACGTCGGGATCAACTTCATAAAGAGGGCGCGACATGCGGTTGTTCATAGGAAGCTCTCAGCTATCAGCCGTCAGCTCTCAGCCGCGACGGCGAATCGGAAGACGGTAAAGGATACTCCCGCCTGCGGTGGTATCCAATGAAAACACAGTTGCCGGGAAGAACAAAGCCTAACCGGTACTCACACACCGCGCTTATACATTCCCGGATCGAAGATCTCCATGTAGGTCGCCGGGTCGGCGAGCGCTTTGAAGCCGACCTTGGCATAGATACGCTGGTCGTGGGTGTACAGCATCCAGCGCCGGAGTCCGTGTAAATCGGGATGCTGCTGGATGGTCTGCATCAGCCATTTGCCCAGGCCGCGGCCGCGGTGGCTCTCCTCGATGTAGTCGTCGAGAATGAATGCGAACGTCGCGTAATCGGTGACGACGCGCGCAAAGCCGATCTGCCGCTCGCCCTCGTACACGCCGAAACACAGGGAATTTGCGAGGGCGCGCTCCAGCGTCGCGCGCGGAATGCCATCCGTCTCCCACCCCGGCCAGTTCGCGAGGAATTTGTGAATGGCGTTGAAGTCCAGGCGGCGAGGATCGGTGCTGATCACGTACTCGCCGTTACGATACTCGTGGAATTGCGGTGTCACTTGTGACGTCCCCATAACACCTCACTTGCCGGGCGGCTTAGCGATGGGCAGGTCGCGGATGGGAGGGGGTGGAGGCACACCGTGGGTTTGGATCAGGCGCAGCGGTACGTCGCTCAACGTCTTCAGCGGCGGGTCGGAGTAGGGATCGTGTCCGACGGTGATCCACCAGGTCACGGGCTTGCCGGCTATGCCGCGCTGGTAAGTGCCCACGGCAATGCAGACGACAATCACGCGCTTGTCGCGCAGGTGCGCCTCGGCTTCCACGCACAGCGGGAAATCGCTGTCACGATCCTCGGGTGTGCCCGTCTGCTCGCCGCAATCGTTCACTTCCCAACTGATCTCGGCGCCTTCGCCGGCCTGTTTGATCAACCAGCGCTCAAACGGAATGGCCGGCAGCTTCGGGTCGATCTGTGAGACCAGGAGCGCTTTGGTGTGGGCAATGGCCTTGCGATCCCGCGGCGTCTGCCCGGCGGCTGCAACGGCGATCAGCACGATCAACCACGCGGCTGTGCGCACGAAACGCAACCTGCACTCTCCGCAACTCGGTACTAGGTACTCGGTACTCTTTCCTCTTTCTCGATCTGCGCAATCTTCTCCACCCGCCGCTGATGCCGGCCGCCGGCGAACTTGGTGCGCAACCACATATCGAGAATGCTGTGCGCCTCGTCGTCGGTGAGCACGCGCGCGCCCAGCGTGAGCACGTTGGCGTCGTTATGCTCGCGGCTCATCTGCGCCTCATATACGGTATGCGCGTTGGCCGCCCTGACTCCCGGCACCTTGTTGGCCGCGATGGACATTCCGATCCCGCTGCCACACACCAGCACGCCGCGGTCCGCCTTCTTGGCCGCGACCGCTTCGCCGACCTTGCGCGCGTAGTCCGGGTAGTCCACCGAATCGAGAGACAGCGTGCCCTTGTCGTCCACCTGGAGGCCTTGTTCGGTGAGCCACTGCCGGATCTTTTCCTTGAGCGGAAAGCCCGCGTGATCGGCGCCGAGTGCGATTTTCATAATCAGTATTCTAGTCCCGAGTCCCGAGTCCCGAGCATTGACTTTGCGCCGCTCGGGACTCGCGACTTCAGTGCTTGCCGCCGGACATTATGCGGCACTCAACCGCACTTGTCCGCTTCCGGATTTCGGCACATAATGCGCGGCTTAGGGACCTTGGGAGGCAATTATGGCTACCGCGCCGAGTGCCGCGCAGGAATTCAAGTTCATCAAGTTCGACCACAGCACCTTCGCCGCGCGCATCACGCTGAACTACCCGCCCTACAACGTGCTCACCGTGCCGATGATGACGGAACTGGCGGTTGCGATCGAAAGCCTGAACAGCCGCCCCGACGTGAAGTGCATCGTGCTGGATTCGTCGCAGAAGACCTTCTCCGCCGGGATCTCCGTCGAAGACTCGCGCCCGGAGCGGGTTTTCCAGACCCTCGATGCCTTCAACCGCGTCTTCCAGGCGATCGGGGAAATTTCCAAGCCGCTCATCGTGGTGGTGAATGGCCCCGCTATCGGCGCCGGTTCGGAGCTGGTCGCGTTCGGCGACATGGTCATCGCCACCACCAACGCCCGTTTCGCGCAGCCCGAGGTGAAGATGGGCGTCTTCCCGCCCTTCGCGGCCATCATGCTGCCCGCCCTGATCGGGCCGAAGAAGACCTACGAGCTGATCCTCACCGGCAATCCTCTGACCGCCGAAGACGCACTGGCGCTGGGCTTCGTGAATAAGGTGGTTGCCGAGGTGGAACTTTCCAGAACGGTGAACGAGGTGCTGGCGCGCATTGGTGAGTTCAGCGGGCCGGTGCTGGAAATGACCAAGCGCGTGATCGGCAGCTCCATCGGCCTGCCCCTGGCCGAGGCGATGAAGAATTCGCAGGACATTTACCTCAACCAGCTCTATGCGCTGGAGGACGTCGCCGAAGGCCTGCGCGCGGTGGTGGAGAAGCGCAAGCCGGTGTGGAAGAACAAGTGACGGCGTTTTGCGGGCCGTCTGAGGATAGAAACCAGGAAAGAGTCGACGGTCGATGGTCGACGGCAAAAGCAGATTCCTCGCTGCGTTCGGAATGACAATCCTCGAGAGATAAAGCCTAGAGGGCGCCGTTGATGAAGCGCACCAGGTGCCAGGCGTCGAGAAATTTGTACGGTGTCTCGCCGGTGGTGTAGTGGCCGCAGGGCAGCACGGCGATGCGATGGTCAAGCCGGCGGCGGCGGAACTCGGCGACGATCTGCCGCGAGAACTCGGGCAGAAACGTCAGGTCGTAGGTAGCGTAAACCACCAGCGACTTCTTGGGAAAGCGGCTGAACTGGTCGAAGTACGACATCGGGCTGATGGCCCGCCAGCAATCGCGCAGGCTCTCCAGGGTGATCTCGCGCTCGACGCCGGCGCGGACGTGGCGGGTGGATTGGCCGGTCCACACCACGTCGGCAAAATACGTGGAGGCGTGATTGAAGGCGTTCACGCGCAGGCGCGGGTCATGGGCGCTGGCGATGAAGGCATAGCAGGAGCCCAGGCTGGTTCCGAGAATGCCGAACTCGCGGTAGCCCTGCGACTCCAGCCAGTCGAGGCAGCAGCGGATGTCCAGGATGGCCTGGCGCGCGGCGGCGATGGTGCGTCCAATGTTGGCGGAGACGGCATAGTCGGCGCGCTCCAGTTCGGCGGGGCGGCGCACGTCGTGATAGGGCATGCTGAGCCGAAGTCCGGCGATGCCGCAGAAGTTCATCATGCGGCAGAGCGCGTTGTGGCTGAGCGCGTCGGCGTTCCACTGCGGCAGCACGATCACGGCGCGGCGCCCGCGAGCCGGGAACCAGCGCGCGTTGACGGTGTTGTTCTCGGCATAGGGTGTTTCGACGGCCGAGGTGAAACGCAGAAACTCGCCCGTGCCACGCTCTTCGTCGTCACCGTTGTTGCCGCCGGAAGCGTGCAGCTTGACGGGATGCTTCTCGATGCGGAAGTCGGTGGGAGTGCGGTAGGAGAAAAAGTCGTCGCTGTGGGCGACGATGTGGCGGTTGAGTTGGTGGAAGAAATATTCGAGCGCGTTGGGATCGGGATGGGCGCCGTTCACGCCCGGCCAGCCGCGGGTCCATTCCACGCCCCAGTCGAAGGGACGCACCACGCGGTTGGTGTCGCGGGTGGTGAGGCGGGTCTCCCAGGTGTGCATCCAATTTTGATAGCGCTGGCGCATGGCGTGTGGGAAGAATAACAAAGCTGTCAGCTATCAGCTATCAGCTGTCAGCTTGTAGCCGCTGGCGACTCAGCCGTCCCTACGGGACTTGGATTTCGCGAGGTGACGTTCCCGGCACTGAAGTGCCGGGCTATTTTCATTCGCGCCTACGGCGCTGACACGCGAGGGCGCCGGGACCTACGATTTCTTGGGGGCTTTCTAGGTACATCGAGATGTGCGCGTTGAAGAGCGAGCGGGCATTTCGGGTGATGCGGCAGGGTAGGGGGCCTTCGACTCGGCGTCGCCAAAATCGGGCGACTCCTCGCTCAGGATGACAACCGTTGAAGTATGCGTCTAGCTCAGAGCTGACGGCTGACGGCCGACGGCCGAATGCTGAGAGCCAAGAGCTGAGAGCTGAGAGCTGAGAGCTGATAGCTGATTGCTGACAGCTATTCCTTGTACATGCGGCGGACGCGGCCGCCGACGCGGCAGAGGACTTCGTAGGGGATGGTGGCTTCCAGGCGGGCGTGCTCCCAAGCGTCAATCATGCAGTCGCCGTCGGCGCCGAGGATGGTGACCTCATCGCCGAGCGCGGCGCCGTTCACATCGGTGACGTCCACGACCGTAATGTCCATGGAAATGATTCCCACCATCGGGGCGTAGGTTCCGCGCACGATCACGCGGCCGCGCGAGGAGAGATGACGCGACAGTCCATCGGCATAGCCGACCGGCAGCACCGCGAGCTTGGTGGGGCGATTGGTGACGTAGGCAGCCTTGTAGCCGACGGTCTGGCCGGCGCCCACGTCCTTCATGGAGATGATCTTGGTTTTCCAGGAAAGCACGCGCTCGACGGCCAAGGGGTGCGGAATTTCGGGATCGTCCTCGGTGCGCATCAGCGGCAGGCCGTAGCCGTAGAGCAACATTCCCGGCCGCACCATGTTGCGCCATAGCGACGGGCGACCGCCGACGGCGGCGCTGTTGGCGATGTGGCGGAAGCGGGGCGAGAAACCGTGCTGGACAATGAACTGCTCGAATTCGGCGAAGCGCTGCGCCTGGTGCTTGGCGTCTTCGGCATCGAGCACCTCGGCCGATGCGAGGTGGCTGAACACGCCTTCGAGTTCGATGGGTTCGGCGGCTCGGATGCGCTTCAGGAAGAGGTTCATGAAGTAGTCGGGCACGCCGAGGCGCGCCATGCCGGTGTCGACTTTGATGTGCACGGGAAAGGAGCGCGGCGGAGCGTTGATTTTGCCGAGCGCGGCTTCCAGCGCGCCGATCTGCCACCACTCCCAGACGGTCGGCGTCAGATGGTGGCGGACCACGTCTTCCTGCTCGCCGCGCCAGAAGCCGGTCATCAACAGCACCCGCCCGGTGACGCCGGCTTCGCGGATCTTGATGCCCTCTTCGGTCGAGGTCACGCCGTACCAGGTGGCGCCGGCCTCCTGCAAGGCGCGCGCGCACTCGGGTGCGCCGTGGCCGTAGGCGTCGGCCTTGATGACGGCGCAGACGGTGACTTCGGGGCCGACGTGCTGGTGGATCAGGCGGAAATTATGGCGCAGCGCGCTGAGGGAAATCTCCGCCCAAGTGGGTCTCATGACATTGGCAATTTGTAATTGGTAATTTGCAATTGCCGAAGAGTGATTGTAAACGAGGACACCGGGAACGATTGGCGGAAAAGACCCACATCTGCCAAAGGCTGGCAGATGTGGGGCACCGCATCAGGTGGAGTTGGGACGAGGCTGCGGGAACAGCGACCGCCATTGCTCCAGATCGGCCCGCGGTTGGGAGATGACGGCGAGGTCTGCCTTGACGTGCTCGGGCCTGCCCATGCCGACCAGGGCAGTAACCAATCCCGGGCTGGATCGCGCAAACTGGATGGCATTCTCCGCCGAGGATTTCATTCCCAGGCGCTTGGCGACGAAGTCCGGCAGTTCGCCTGCGAGGTTGCCTTGCGCCAGCGCGCCGCTGCCCACGGCGGCAATGCCCAGGCGATGGGCAAACTCCAGCGCCGACACCCCTTCCTCGGACTCGTCGAGCTGGTGGTTGTTGGCCGACCACGCTTCGGTCATGGCGAGATTGAACGGCAACTGGATGAAGCGGAAGTGATGTTCTTCTCCACCCGCGTTAAACGCGCAATGCAGGACTGCTTCCAGGGGCATATAACCGCGGTCGTTGGGATTCACGCGAAACGCGTTCCAGCTAGCTACGCCGTAGCAGCGGATCTTGCCCGCCTGGACGGCGTTTTCCAGCTCGGCAAAGGCGGCGGTGAGGCGCGTGACGAATTGGGACGGCGGGATCTCGGCGAGCTGTGCCTCGGGATTGTGAACGTAGAAGACATCAATGGTTTCCAGGCCAAGGTTGCGGCGCGAACGCTCGAGCTGGTCGGCAAGGAAACGGGGCGCCATGCAGTGCATGCCGCCGGCGATCTCGGCCGGATCAAGGATGCCGGGCTCGATGTATTCCTGCATGAAGTAGGCGCGCGGATCGGAGGGCATGTCGCGATCGAAGGCCAGGTATCCGGCCTTGCTGCAAACCAGCACCTCGTCGCGGCGCAGTTGCCCGGCGCCGATCACCTCCGCCAGCGCGGCGCCGATGTTGCGTTCCGAGCGCTGGTGGCGGTAGTTGATGGCGGTGTCCACGACATTGATTCCGGAGCGCAGGGCTTCGGAAACGGCGGCGGTGTAGGCGCGGTCGGCGTCATCGTCGGCCTCGCCCAGATAGGTGCCGATGCCAATGGAGGAGAGAGTAAGCTCGCCGACGTCTTTCACCCACTCGGGACGGCGGAAGTGGCCGGCGCCACCCGCCTGTGGAAAACGTTGTGCATAGCGTGCGGTGCCTTCAGCGGTAGCAAAGCCTGAGTTCATGGCCGCCTAGTCTATCAGTGCGTTAGGCACGAGTCTTTATTCTGAATCGATTTGCGAGTTGCACCACAATTGCAGCAGCAAACTTTCTCAGCAGTTTCGCATCTGTGTAGCAGTGGGAAGAGGTGTGTTGGGCGAAGGCCGGGGCGCAGGCCCGGGGCAGGGTTCAACCGGCGGACCGCAGAATTGAGAAGGAGAACAATCATGAAAGCGTTTCTGTTTGGCTTGGGGCTGGGGATCGGCTTGGGCGTTCTGTTTGCGCCCACGAGCGGGGAAAAAACACGGAACTCGCTGCAAGAGCGGGCGCAGGACCTGGCCAGCTCGGCGCGCGAGACCTACAAACAGGGCCGCGACCGCGTGCAGCGCACGGTGAGCGGCATCCGCAGCGAAGCCACGCCTCCCACGGGCACGGAGACAGGAGCGTAAGGAAAAGTCAGAAGGATGAAGTAGAAGTCAGAACTGAATCAGACTGAACGGGGGTGGCAGTCTATCAGTCAGCCGGTCATGGAACGACGGAGAGACCGATAGAGGGAGCGACCGTGCGACCGTTTCGCAATTTTCGGTTCTGACTTCTTAGTTCTTGGCTGCCCGCATTCGCCCTTGAAATCCGCAGCCTATTTACATATCGTTGGCAGGCCCACAGAGGAGAAATATGCGCCGCCAACGGGGGTTCTCGCTTATCGAGCTGCTGATTGTGGTGGCCATTATCCTGGCCCTGGCGGCGATGGCCATTCCCAACCTGCTGCGCTCCAAGATGTCGGCGAACGAGGCGTCGGCGGTTTCGTCGCTGCACGCCATTGCCAGCGCGCAGACGACCTACCAGATCACCTACCCTACCGTCGGCTATGCCGACGAGCTTACCAGGCTGGGCTACCCTCCACCGGGCCAGCCGATTGACTCCAACCATGCCGGCATCATTGATTGGGTGCTGGGGTGTGCGGCGCAGCCGTGCCCCAAAGCGGGATACCAGTTCTCGATCGGGAACCCCACAGGAACACCGGTCAGCGCGTTTACAGCGGCGGCTACGCCTTTACTTCAGGGCCAAACCGGGCGGCGTGGCTTTTGCCTGGACCAGATCGCGCGCATCACCCAAGACCCGGCTGGCGGCGTGAATTGCACCCAGCCGCTAGAATAGTCCCAAGTTGCGAGACCCGAGTCGCGAGCAGGGAGCTTCCGGTCTTGCTCGCGCCTCGGGTTTCGGGACTTGCATTGACACCTCTCGCTCTGCCCTTTATTCTTTAGTTTTGCCCCAGGGAGAATTCTGCCGTCTGTGCTGCCCCCGGGTAAGGGCCTGATGGGGTTGCGCTTAGGGCAGTACCGAGATGTTCATCAGCCTGCAAGTTCTGGTCCAGAAGGAGATCAATTTTCGGGAGGAATATCCCCCGGAAACGATCGATCTCGGTCCAGACATGCGCCAGTCGGCGCCACTGCTCACCAGTGGCCGGGCAACACTGATCGAAGAACGTCACGGCAACCAGGGCGCCATCCTGGACATTCGCGTCCAGGGCAAGCTGGCGACCGCGGTGGAAACGGCGTGCGCCCGCTGCCTGGAGCCGGTGACCCGCGAGGTGGCGCGAGAATTCGAGTTGCTATACCGCCCGCGGGGCGTGGATGCGGGGCGGGAAGAGATCTCGGTAACGCAGGCCGAGGCGGAAATCGGCTATTACGTGGGCGACGGCGTCGAGTTGGCGGACATCCTGCGGGAGCAGATCCTGCTGGAGGTGCCGATGAAAGTGGTTTGCCGCGAGGAATGCAAGGGCCTGTGCCCGAGCTGCGGACGCAACCTCAACGAAAGCGATTGCCACTGCCCGCCGCCGGTCGCCGATCCGCGCTGGCAAGCGCTGAAGGATCTGCAAGAAAAGCTGGAGCACTGAAAAATTTGAAATTTGAAATTTCAAAATTTCAAATTTTCCGACGCGCCGAAGCCCTGGACGAAAACATGAGATTCAAACGGAAACACTATGGCAAATCCTAAACGCAGACACTCCAAGGCGCGGACCTCGACACGGCGCGCACACGACTTCCTGACGGCGCTCTCGCTTTCCGAGTGCCCCAACTGTCACGAGAAGAAATTGCCTCATCGGGCCTGTTCGAAGTGCGGCTACTATAAGGGCCGCGAAGTTCTGGCCATCAAGGAAAAGGAATAGGCCGTACGGGCCCGGCGCTCCATCGTTGTTGAAGCCTGGCGCCTGAAGCCTGAAGCCTGATTCATGACCACGGTCATCGCCGTCGACGCTATGGGCTCGGATCGCGCCCCGAAACCGGAAGTCGAAGGCGCGATCCTGGCCGCGCGTCACCACGACATCCACGTTTTGCTGGTCGGGCCGGAAGATGAGGTCCGCGACGAACTGCGTCACCACCCCTCCGCGCCGTTGGAGCAGATGCAGGTGGTGCATGCCAGCGAAGTGATCGGCATGAACGAGAAGGCGGCGCAGGCGGTGCGGGCCAAGCGCGATTCCACGCTGCGGGTCGGGCTGCGCCTGGTGCGCGACGGCAAGGCGGCGGGGTTCATTACCGCCGGAAATACCGGCGCGGCCATGGCCACGGCGAAGATGGTGCTGGGCGCGCTGCCCGGCGTGGACCGACCCGCGCTGGCCGCGGTTTTTCCCACCGCGCAGGGGACGGCGAGCATCATGCTCGACGTCGGGGCCAACGTCGACTCCAAGCCGCACAACCTGGAGCAGTGGGCGGTGATGGGCGAGATTTACTCGCGCGCCATCTTCGGCGCCGAGCATCCGCGCGTAGGCCTGCTCTCGATTGGCGAGGAAGAGTCCAAGGGCAACGAGCTGACGCGCGCCGCGCACCAGCTCTTGAAACAACTGCCGCTGCAGTTCGTCGGCAACGTCGAGGGCCGCGATTTATACAACGGCAAAGTGGACGTGATCGTCTGCGATGGCTTCATCGGCAACGTCGCGCTGAAGGTTTCCGAGGGACTGGTGGAAACCGTCGGCTACATCCTGAAGGAAACGCTGCGCGCCACCATCACGCGGCAGGTTGGGTTCCTGCTGTCGCGCCGCGCCTTCGAAGAATTCAAGAAGCGCCTCGATTACTCCGAATACGGCGGCGCTCCGCTGCTGGGCATCAAGGGAGTGTGCATCGTCAGCCATGGGTCGTCGAACGCGCACGCCATCAAGAACGCAATTCGCGTGGCCTCCGAGTTTGCCAATGCGAATATCAACGCGGCGATTGCGCGCGGGCTGGCGAAGGCGGGGGTCTCCGGCGCCGGCTCGCAGTAGTTTGTCAGTTTTTCAGTATGTCAGTTTGTCAGCTGCGGACCTCAAGCTCGTACTCGTCGTGCTGTACTGACTATCGGACAAACTGACGAACGGAAATGCTGTTGAACGTACGCATGAACCACAACGTCGCTTTCATCTTCCCCGGCCAGGGCTCGCAAACCGTGGGCATGGGCCGCGAGCTGGCGCTTATGTATCCGGTGGCGCAGGAGACTTTCCAGGAAGCCGATACCGCGCTCGGGTTCAAGCTTTCCCAAGTGTGCTGGGAAGGTCCGGAAGACAAGCTGCGGCTGACGGAGATCACGCAGCCGGCGATCCTGACGGTGGCCGTGGCGGCGTTCCGCGTTTTGCGGGAGAAGGGAATCAAGCCGGCCATCACCGCCGGGCACAGTTTGGGCGAATACTCGGCGCAGGTTGCCGCCGGGACGCTGCACTTCCGGGACGCGGTGCGCACCGTGCACCATCGCGGGCGCTACATGCAGGAAGCGGTGCCGGTGGGCGAAGGCGCGATGGCGGCGGTGCTGGGCATGGCCATCGAGCAACTGCAAGAAGTCTGCGACGAGGCTGCGCACGGCGGCGTCTGCCAGCCGGCAAACATTAACTCGCCGGACCAAATCGTGATTTCCGGCAGCAGAGCGGCGGTGGAACGCGCGGCGGAAATGGCGAAACACCGCGGCGCCAAGCGTGCGATCATGCTGCCAGTCAGCGCGCCCTTTCATTCCGCGCTCATGCAGCCGGCGCAGGACCGGCTCGCGCCCGACCTGCAGGCGCTGGCGTTTCACCGCATGAGGGTGCCGGTGGTCACCAACGTAGACGCCGAAGTGGTTTCCGACCCGGACCAAGCCCGCGACGCGCTCATTCGCCAGGTTACCGGCGCGGTCCGATGGGAGCCGTGCATGCGCGTGCTCATTGGGCGCGGTATTTCGACTTTCATCGAGGTCGGGCCGGGCAAGGTCCTGTGCGGCCTGATGCGCCAGATTGACCGTTCGAAGACGTGTCTCAACGTCGAAGATGAAATGTCGCTGCAGAAGGCAGTAAACCACTTTGCGGGCGCGGAAGTAAAATAGCCTCGCACAATCTGTGGCAGAGCCACCCCGCGGAGGGAAGACCCGTGCAAACTGCCGACCGGACGATCCTCCTTAGGACCATACGCAACGCGCTATCGGGAAAGGGAGCGCACGTTGAGATAGCGAGCGCGTTTGCGGGATTAGACTGGAAACTCGCTGCGGCCAGGCCGGAGAGGGCCGCACACTCGGTTTTCCAGTTGTTGCGCCACATGAGTTACTGGCAGGATTGGGTAGTGAAGTGGCTTGACGGCCAGAACCCTGCTGTTGCCCGACATGCTTCCGCCGGTTGGCCCACCGAGGCGGGGCCGGCAAATGCGAAAGATTGGGAGCGGACTGTGCGACGTTTTCGTGCCGGCCTTAAGGAACTGAATCGCCGCATCGGCGAGCCCGATCTATTGGCGAAGCCGGGAAGAAAAACGCGGCTCGAAATGCTGCATGCCATCGCATCGCACAACAGCTACCACGCCGGGCAGGTTGTGATCCTGAGACGCATGCTTGGTGCTTGGCCGCCGCCTTCCGGCGGGCTAACCTGGTAGCGTCTCGCTCGGGTCCAGATTGTTCCGCCGCTAACCGTTCCCCTTGTTTATTCCGGCGCGCTTTACCGGCGCTCCCACCAGCCGCACGTACTCCTGCATGGTCACCAAGCGATATCCACGCGACTTCAGTTCCGGTATCAGGGTCTGCAGCGCGATCACCGTGGTTGACAGCTCGTGGAAGGCGAGGATGTGCGTGGTCACGCCTTTTTTCTCGCGCTGCTCGATTTGCTGCAGCACGAAGGCGTTCAGGGAAGGCTTGGGGCACTTCACCGGGTGCGCGCCGGCGCAGAGATAATCGGCGCTGTTCACGTCGCGCATGGGCAGCGGATTTTCCGACGAAATGGTGAGCACGCGATAGCCCCGGCTTTCCAGTTGGCGGTTGAGCGCGTCCCAGGTAATCCAGTCGGGCGGGCGCACAAATTCGGCGCGATGTCCGGTGACGCCCTTGATCAACTCCGAGGCGCGATCCACGTCGCCGACCGCGCTGCCTGCGCCGTGCTGTTTTTCGAACAGCTTGAACTGCACATGGCTGAAGGTGTGGTCCTCGATTTCGTGCCCGCGGCGGAACAGGTCGCGCGCCGCGTCGAGACAGGTCTTGTCGGTCTTGAATTCACGGCGATCGCCATAGCTGCCGGGCGTGAGCCGCCACCCCATGACGAAGAACGTAGCCTTCACGTGCTCGCGGTCGAGCAGGTCGAGCAGCCCCGGCGTGGGTGCCTGCCCCGGCTGCGCGTAGCCGTAAAGAATGTAAGGGCGCGGGCCGTCGTCGAAGGTGAGCGCGATCAGCTTCTGGTCGGCAGCCACGGCCACGGTCGCGAAAAAGAGAAAGAGAGCTGCGGCAATCCACCGCTTCATCGGATCCCCTGTTGTTTAGGAACTCAGCATCCGATGTTACTGCGGATTGCGAGTGGACGTAAGCAGTGTTAAGTACTCGGGGCGTTACCTTTGTTGCGCACCGGGAGTTATCGGTTTTCGGTTGTCGGTTTTCGGTAACCAGTCCTCGGCTGTGGTGAATCGCTGCGCGCGCCCAGAAGGAAAACTGACAACCGACAACCGAGAACCGACAACCTGAACCTGAAACTATTTTGAATACTGGTCGCGCAGCTCCATCTGGCGGTCCCAGAGGGGAATTTCCCGGCCATTGATGAAGACGTGCTTGACGTCGGTCTTCACATCCAGCGGGTCGCCGTTGGCCACCACCACGTTGGCGATCTTGCCGGCGTCGAGCGACCCCAGCTTGTCGGCCAGCCCCCAGATTTCAGCGGCGTTGATGGTCAACGCCTTCATCGCCTCGTCGTAGGGCAGCCCGTAGGCGACCGCGTATCCCGCCGCGTAGGGCAGGTTGCGCACCTGGTGCGAGTCATAGGAAGCGAATGCGATCTTCACGCCGCGTTTCACCAGCTCGCCGGGCAGGCTGTACACCGCGTCGTAGCGCTCGTTGTCCTTGGGGAAGTCGTAGATTGGCCCCACGATGACGGGCGCCTTCAGCCGCGCGATGTAGTCCAGCACCGGCCGCGAGTGGGTGACGTGGTTGAGAATGAATTTCAGGTGAAATTCGTTGGCGAGTTTGACGGCGGTTTCCAGATCGCTGGCCTCGCTGGCGGCCAGCACCACCGGTTTCTTGCCATCCAGGTAGGGAAGCAGCGCCTCCAGCTTCAGGTCGCGCTTCACCGGTGGCACGCCCTTTTCGCCCTTGCGTTTCTCGGAATCGGCAACCTTCTGCTGGTAGTCGAGCGCGTCGAGAAATGCCTGGCGAAGTTGTGCGGCCATGCCCATGCGGGTGGTCGGATAGGTGCCGCGTCCGGTCTGCCAATCCATCTTGCGGCGCTGCGCGCCACTGAAGTTGAGCGGCATGGCGATGTCGCGCACCACCAGCATCTCGTCGGCGGACGGCCCGGCGAGCTGGATGAACGAGTCCTGGCCGGGCAGGGTGTCCTGCGAGGCGGGCGCGACGATGGCGTTGGTGATGCCATTGACGCGCGCGGTCGGGATCAGCTCGCTCTCGGCATGGAAGGCGTCGGCGACGTGCATGTGCGGCATGATCTCGTCGCTGGTCTCGACCAGGTCGTTGGTGGAGGGGACGGCAGAAATTTCGGTGAGGCCGAGATGCGATTCCGAATCGATCAGGCCGGGATAGACAGTCATCCCGGTGGCGTCAACGACGCGCGCGTTGGCGGGAATTGGCGTCGAGGCCGAAGGACCGACCGCGGTGATTTTCCCGTTCTCAATGACGATCACCCCGTTTTCAATCGTTCCATGGGTGATGGTCAGCAGCTTCCCGCCCTTGATTGCCGTGGCTCGCGTTTCCTGCGCGCGTGAGGGTTGCTGGGCAAAAGCACTGGCGGCGAAGAAAAGCACAACCGCAAAGGACGCAAAGATACGCCAAGGATTTTTCATTAGCGCACCTCCGCTTCCGGCTCGGCGCCGGAACTTGGTGGGGAAGGCAGGCTCTCGGGCGTGCCGGCGAAGTGCGTCAGCCCATATCCGGCAAGCGTTCGGTCGAAAAACAGCTCGCCGTCAATGAAGACTTTTTCGGGCACGCCGTAGCTGGACAGCGGGTAGCCGTTCCAGATGACGAGGTCGGCGTCCTTGCCGACGTCGATCGAACCGACGCGGTCGTCGACGCCAATGATCCACGCCGGGTTGAGCGTGATCATCTTCATCGCTTCATCCTCGGTGGCGCCGCCGTAGCGCATGGTCTTGGCGGCCTCCACATTCAGGCGGCGGATCTGGTCCTCGGAGTCGCTCTTGATGGCGACGCGCACGCCCTTGCGCATCAGCAGGACGGCGTTCCATGGCGTCGCGTCCCAGGCTTCTTCCTTAAAGCCCCACCAATCAGCCCAGGTGGCGACGCCGACATTGTTGGCCGCAATCTTGTCGGCGACTTTATAGGCCTCGAGCGCGTGGTGAAAGGCGCGCAGCTTGTAGCCGAACTCTTTCGCCATCGCCATCTCGGTGAGGAACTCGTCGGCGCGATAGCAGTGGATCTGGACGTAGAGCTTGCCCTTGAGCACGTCCACCAGCGCGTCGAGCTTGAGGTCGCGCTTGGGCGGCTTCGCGTCCTTGTCGCCCTTCTGCTTTTTGGCCTCGTATTCGTCCCACTGGCGCATGTAATCCTGGGCGTCAACCAGGGCCTGGCGCTGCACGGCGAAGTTGCCCATGCGGGTGGAGGGCAGTTGCTGGCGCTGGCCGAAGACACGCTTGGGATTTTCGCCGCTGGCAAACTTGATGGAACGGGGAGCGTTGGGGAAGAGCAACTGGTCGCGCTCGAGCCCGTACTTGGTCTTCATGATGACGGCCTGGCCGCCGATCATGTCGGCCGAACCGTGCAGCAGCATGGCGGAGGTGACGCCACCGGCAAGGGCGCGGTAGATGTCCTTGCTGGCGTACTGAAAAGCGTCGACCATCATCATCTGCGGGACGATGGGGCTGGTGGCCTCGTTGACATCGTCATCGAGCGCCATGTGCGAGTGCGCATCAATCAGCCCGGGCGTGACGTACTTCCCGCCGGCATCGATCACCATGGCGCCGGCGGGAGCGGCGACGTTAGCGCCGAACGCCGCGATCTTGCCGGCGTGCACCACCACGCTGCCGTGCGGAATGCGGCCGTGGGTGGCGGTCAGCAGGGTGGCGTTCTCGATCACCAGATCGACCACCCCAGCACGCGCGGCGCGTGCCGGGGGCCCCGGGCGAGGCGGCGCTGGTGCGGGCGATGATTGCGCCAGCGCGGCCGAGGCCAGCAGCACGATCGCGAACAGAAAAGTCGGGACACGATGCAACATCGGCAGACTCCACGGTGATATGGACGAAGCGGCGATTCTAGGCTGCGGGTTCCGAGTAGGTCAATGAGCGAGTGCACCACGGAGGCACGGAGACACGGAGGGGATTTGGTAATTGGGTAATTTCGTAATTTAGTAATTTGAAAGACGGGGTCGCGGCACCTTCCGCCTAAATTACCAAATTACAAATTTACGAAATTACCAATTCTATTTTCCTCCGTGTCTCCGTGGTGGCCGATCTCCGTGGTAGGTTGAAGCCATGCGAGCGGTGGTGCAGCGCGTGAGCCGGGCGTCGGTGAAGGTCGGCGGCGAGCTTGTCGGCGAAATCGGGCATGGCCTGCTGGTGCTGCTCGCGGTGGCGCAGGACGACACCGAAGCCGACGCCGACTACCTGGCGGACAAGATTGCCGGACTGCGCATCTTCGAGGACGCTGATGGAAAGATGAATCGCGCCGTCGCGGATGCCGGCGGCGCGGTGCTCGCCGTTTCCCAGTTCACGTTGTATGGCGATGTGCGCCGCGGCAAACGTCCGTCGTTCGATGCCGCCGCGCGGCCGGAGCAGGCCGCGCGCCTCTATGAATATTTCGTCGGCAAAATTCGCGCCGCCGGGCTGCGCTGCGAGACCGGAAAATTTCAGGAGATGATGGAAGTCGAACTGGTGAATGACGGGCCGGTGACGATTTTGCTGGATTCGAAGAAACTCTTCTGATCAGCAACAACACAGAATGGCCGATGGTGGCTCGTAGCTGGTAGCTCGTATGTGCCGAGTAAATGCTCCCCACCCTGAGTACCAGCCCCGAGCTACCAAATACCAACTACCGTCTATCGGGCTTGGTAATTCAATACCGCATCGGCCATCGCCGCCGCCTCCACCGTTTCCTTCACATCGTGCACGCGAACGATGTGCGCGCCTTTCATGATGCAAATCACCGCCGCGGCCAGGCTTCCGACCAGGCGCTCGCCGGCCGGCGTGGTGCTTCCCGCGCGCGAGGTCGCCCGGCCGATAAACGATTTTCGCGACGGGCCCGCCAGCAGCGGAAACCCGAGCGCGGCAAACTCCTGGAAGCGGGCGAGCAGCGGATAATTTTCTTCGAAGCGCTTGCCGAAGCCAAAGCCTGGGTCGAGCACCAGCCGGTCCCGCGCGACGCCGGCGCTCAGGGCGCGTTCGCTCGATCGGCGCAGCTCGTCGCAGACCAGCGCGACCATGTCGTCCACCGCCGGCAGCGTGCGCCACTCGTCGGGCCGGCCGCGGGTGTGCATGAGCACCGCGCCGCAGCCCAGTTCGGCCAAGGTCGCTGGCATCGCAGGGTCCCAGAGAAAGCCGCTGACATCGTTCACGATCTCGGCGCCCGCCTGCACCACCGCGCGCGCCACTCCCGACTTATAGGTATCAATGGAAACCACCGCGCCGGGCCGGCGGCGCTTCAGCTCACGCACCACGGGCAACACGCGGCGCAGTTCTTCTTCTTCGGCGACGAATTCCGGGTTGGCGCCGGCGGTGGTGGCGCCGGGGCGGGTGGATTCGCCGCCCACATCCACGATGTCGGCGCCGTGGTCGAGCAGGCGCAGACCGTGCTCGACGGCGGCAATGGTATCGAAGTAGCGCCCGCCGTCGGAAAAAGAATCGGGCGTGACGTTGAGCACGCCCATGATGAGCGTGCGTCCGCCGAGCGGCAGGACGCGAGAGCCGAGATTCCATGTGAAACGCGGGCGCATGGTGTGCCGCTGATTAAACAGGGTCAAGGCCACGGGGCGCAAGGCTTAAGGAGGTTTTAGGTTTTAGGCGATAGGTCTTAGGCGTTACGCAGCACGGCCGGCGCAGATTGTCACCCTAGAGCCTAAAGCTTAACGCCGGTGTTTCTCGGTCTTGAGCGCCTCCGCAAAAGTGCTACACTCGACTTGCTACTTCCATGTTCCGAGCCCGCCACGCCGTCGCCCGCATTTGCATTCTTTTTCTGCTAGTGCAATTCGCGGTTGCAGCGCCAAAACCCAAGGACAAGAAACCGGCGCGCGAGTCAACCGCGCTCGCCGACCGCATCGAAAAGATCCTTTCGCACCCGGACGCGGCGCGCGCTTTCTGGGGCATCGAGGTGGTGGATGTCGCCAGCGGTAAGACGCTCTACACGCAGAACGCCGACAAGCTGTTCACGCCGGCTTCCAATACCAAGCTGTTCACCACCTCGGCGGTGCTGGCGCTGATCGGGGCGGACTACAAGTTCCGCACCACCATCGAGACCACCGGGTCGCTGGACAAGTACGGGCGGCTGAGCGGCGATGTTGTGGTGGTGGGTCGTGGAGATCCCAACCTGACCGGCGGCACGCTGGCGTACAACTTGCGCTCGGAGCGGAATTCGCCGCGGGCGCGCGTGCTGGAGCAGTTGGCCGATCAACTGGTGCAGCGCGGGGTCAAGTTTGTTGACGGCGACGTGGTCGGCGACGATTCCTACTTTGCTTTCGAGCGCTACGGCGAGGGCTGGTCGCAGGAAGACATGCGCTACGAGTGGGGCGCGCCGGTGTCAGCGCTGACCATCAACGACAATCTGATCCTGGTGAGCGTCATGCCGGGCGACCACTCCGGCGACAAGGCGTTCATGAACGTCACGCCTTTTCCAGACTACTACCACTTCGACAACCGCATCATGACCACGCCGGCGGGCACCGGGCCGCGCAGCGTGACCATCGGGCGCGAGCCGGGCTCCAACACGCTCACGCTCTGGGGCAACATCCCGGTAGACGATCCCGGCTTCCATGAGTCGCTGGCCATCGAAGACCCCGCCGACTTCACCGCCCAGTTGTTCCGCAGCATGCTGGAGCAGCGCGGAATTGTGGTGTACGGACGGACGCGCGCCAAGCACCTGGAACTGGCGAGCCTGTCCACGTTCAGCGTCACGGCAACGGCCTCCGCGGGCGGCGGCGATATTCCGCGGACGACGCGGCCAACCATTGGCGGGCTGGTGCTGGGCGAATTTCAGTCGCAATCGCTGGTCTCCGATATCCGGGTAATCAACAAGGCCAGCCAGAACCTGCACGCCGAGTTGATGCTCCGCCTGCTGGGCCGCGAGAAGGGTGCGGCGGGCACGATTGAAGCGGGGTCGGAGGTGGTGCGCGGATTCCTCTCGCAAGCCGACATTCGCTCCGACGAGTATGCCTTCTACGATGGCTCGGGGCTTTCGCGGCAGAACCTGGTTACGCCCCACGCCATCGTCAAGCTGCTGCTCTATGACAGCCGCCAGCCGTGGGCGGCGCAGTTCGACGATACGCTGCCGGTGGCGGGCGTGGATGGTTCGCTCACGGAGCGCTTCCGCGGGACACCGGCGCAGGGGCGCGTCCACGGCAAAACCGGCTCGCTGAAGAACGTGAATGCTCTGTCCGGTTACGCCACCACGCTGCGCGGCCGGCGGATTGCGTTTTCCATCATGGTCAACAATCACAACCTGAGCAGCCGCGTGGCGCTGCAGACCATTGACCAGATCGCGAACGCGGTGGTCGAGGAAGCGAAGTAGCTGTCAGCTCTCAGCTATCAGCTTTCAGCTTTCTGGTTCCAGCCTTCCCTTCCAGTTTCCAGGGGGAAGTCACCCCTTGCTGCTCGCCGACACTCACGAGCATGCTGGTGCAGGTGGAAACTGGAGAGGATTGGCTCTGTTGACATCCTGCGAGGCCGGAAGCTTCTTCGTGCCGTCCCTGCGGTGTCTGCGTCATAGCCGTGCCGCGCCGCTGGCGCTCACGCTTTTTGGTCCACTTTACCCAGCGCTGCCGCGCTGGGCTAACGAATTTCGCCGCACCGCGGCTGGTTTCGGTTCGCTTTTGGACCACTGCAACGCGCGAAATCGAGCTATGACACAGACACCTACGGGACTCGGGCCTGTCATCGAATTCTTCCCAGGGCTGGCGCCCCTTCGACTGCGCTCAGGGCAGGCTCTGGGCTACTAGCGTTCGCCCCCTTCGACTTCGCTCAGGGCAGGCCCTGCGGGGCTGGGGTCACGGTGATCCTGAGGCCAGAA